>JBDLRR010000210.1:0-2761 GCA_039799985.1 Pseudomonadota bacterium
GGCATCTCGGCAGTCTCGCCGCCCAACAAAACGCAACCGCTTTCGCCGCAAGCCTTTTGAATGCCGCTGATCACCCGATGCGCCTGCTCGACGTCCAACTTGC
Source organism: Pseudomonadota bacterium (assembly GCA_039799985.1). Lineage (GTDB taxonomy): Bacteria > Bdellovibrionota_B > Oligoflexia > Silvanigrellales > Silvanigrellaceae > RFOM01. The sequence continues at coordinate 104 of JBDLRR010000210.1, forward strand.
CGCAGGCAAAGTAATCGAGAAAAAACAATGGGCGTGCGCCGCACACGACAAGGTCGTTGACACTCATCGCAACAAGGTCTTGGCCCAAATCCTCGAGGCGGTTCATCTGCAGGCTGAGTTCGATTTTTGTTCCCACACCGTCAGTACAGCCAACCAAAAATCGCTCGTCGTCCAAGGGATAAAGCCCGGCAAAACCACCAATGGCAGGGTTGCTGGCTCGGATCTTTTCGACAAGATCTTCACCTGCGGCAATGTCGACTCCGGCGCGCGTGTAGGCCGGTGCGAGGGGCTGGGTCGTGTCTTGCTTTGTGGTCATGATGAAGGACTCCTCCGGGTCAGTATGTCGATGGCTTCGAGCACGGCAGAAACTTCAAGCGGATGTGCGCGCTCGCGCAATGTTTCAAAAGTGTCGGTCGGGAAAACCGGCAGTTCGCGGAACGAAAGCAACGGACCAGCATCCAGCTGTGGTGTGACGCGATGAACGCTGACGCCCCAGCGGGGTGCACGAGACTCAATCGCAAAACGAAGTCCGTGCGCACCCTTGTATTGCGACAGTGGTGCAGGGTGCAGGTTGATGATCTCTACGCCGGGCCAATTTTTGTGCAGTTGGTTCAGGAATTCGGCCGATAGAATGCGCATGAATCCGAGCAGTGCAACAATGGTGAATGGAGCACATTCCTTGAGCGCAGTGATCAATGCTTCTTCATGGCTGGCACGAGTTTGGCCTGTGCTGCGTGGCACAAGGTGCGAACGAACTCCCAGCGAATTTGCTTTTTCAAGCACCGGTGCATTTGGAACATCGCAGACGACATCCGTGAGGTGTTGACCCAACATGCGGGTCACGCCTTCAAATGTGCGTCCTTGTCCACTGCACAGGGCAACTATCATCTGCTTTCCTGCTCGCTCTTCATGTCGGGAAATGTGATGTCGGTCCGGTAATGTGGGCGCGACTTCTCTGTGCTGATGAATGTGATTTTTTCGGTTTGCGCATAAGCTTCCTGAACTGCACGCTGGCGATCGGTTGCAGCGGCAAGAATTCCGCCGATGCGTCCTGCGCTCGTTTTGTTGCCTGCGTCGGTACCTGCAGGGATCCACTCACAGCCGGGCGTCAATGAGTCCAGCACTGAAAGAATTCTCGCAGGTGCTGCAGAGTCAGGATACTCAGGCGAGGAAACCACCACAAAGCAGCGGTTCAATCCGTCGTGCTTCACGCTCGTCTCTTGTCCCGGTACCGTCCACGGATTCAAACCCCAGGACTCGTTTTTGGAAGCCAACCACATGCTCAGCAGCAAATCTCGTCCGAGTCCTGGCAGAATCACCTGTGTTTCAGGGTCTCCAAGTCGGCAGTTGAATTCGAGCACCTGAGCAACGTTGTTGTCGTCGACCATGAGGCCAGCGAACAAAAAGCCCCGGTAGGGTTGGCCATCGTTTTTCAAAGTGCGCAGAGTTTTCGAGAAAATCGAGTGGATTTGGCTGTCGAGGGCAGGGTCCAATGCGACCGGGCACACGGCGCCCATGCCACCCGTGTTTGGGCCTGTTTGGCCGTTGTTCCTGCGTTTGTAATCTTGTGCATAGGGAAGCAGTTTGAAGTCTTCGCCGTGGCACAATGCAATGGCAGAGATTTCTTTGCCAGGCAGAAGCTTTTCCACCAAAAACTGGGGCTCACCCTTGCGTCTTGTGTAAGTTTCGACGGCGATTCCGGCCAGATCGCGGGTCCATTCCGGCAAGTTCTTTTCGAAATGTGCGATGGCTTCAGCACGTTCCTGCGGGTTGAACACCAGGCACACGCCTTTTCCGGCTGCCAGTGATTCATATTTGAGGACGTAGGGATATTCATCGAGAATGGAACGTTGGGATTTGCTGCCGTTGTTCGAATTTGCAGCCAAAGTCTTGAGTTCACTCCAACCCAATGTCCACGACTCTGCGGTGGGGCAACCGGAACGTTTGAGCACGTCTTTGGTGTGAATCTTAGAGGATTCGAGCATTGCACCGTCGAGATCGGGAGCCAGGCAGGGGATTCCGCTGGCCCGTAGTTTTTCTGCGATGCCCTGAGCAATCGGAATCTCTGGACCAAAGACAGCCCAGCCGATGTTTTTCTCTTTGCAAAAGCGCACAAGTTCATCGCTGGAAATTTTTCCAAGCGAAGCTTTCTTTCCGCCTGTCCAGCTGTCGCGGCCGGGCCAGCAATAGACCACATCCACTTCTGCGGCACGTTCCACGAACGATGCAATGGTGTAGTCACGACCACCGCTCCCGACGACCAAAACATTCGATGGAAGGCGTTGCAGATTCTCTGCTGTGCGCATTGTGCTGGGGTCCACGGGCCATGGCACAAGGTGTGGAGAAATAATGTCCCAAGGGGTCAGCTGTGGGAAGAGGCGCTCGAACAACGCATGGTATTGATGGGCAAGGCCGTTTGCGAGTTTGAGTTTGAACGAGTCGTAATTCCAGAACGGACGCAATACAAATGGCATTTGCCGCTCTTGTTCCGTTGCGGCTGAGCGTTCAAAATTTGTTTTTTCAGCTTGAACAATTTCCCTGAGCCATTCTTTCGAAAGATGCTCGATTTGTCCTGCTTCAAATTGCTTGAGATCAACAAAACGAGAAGCGTCGGGGGTGTGGATCTCGTCGACCAACATCAGATTGTTGTTGGCGTCG
>JBDLRR010000211.1:0-15890 GCA_039799985.1 Pseudomonadota bacterium
TCAGGACCCGTTGCGCTTCCTTCCTTCTGGACGACCAACAAAAGTTGGCTTCGTGGATAAAGATTCTTCAGTTCTGCGCTGAAGTTGGCGCGAGTATTCATTCAGCAGAATCGCTGTTGCACTGGCCACGTTGAGACTCTCGACGTGGCCAGTTCCGTTGATACACACTTTCAACTGAGCTGCCTCCAAAAGTTGCTGACTGACACCATCTGTCTCAGAACCCATGAGTAAGGCCAGGCGCTTCGGGAGAGTGGTGTTGTGCAAGGAGGAGCTTTTGGCATGGCTGGAGGTTGCTGCAACGGTGAACGAAAAGTCTTTCTTCAATCGTTCAAGAAAATTTAGCGGCTCCTTGATGTCGCACAGCTGCACATGCACGGCGCCGCCTTCGGCTGTTCGATGATAAGCGCCCGAGACAAGCGCTTTGAGTTGTTCATTTGTCAGATTGAACAAAGCGATCCGCTGGATTCCATAATGCGCAGCCGTTCGGGCAATCGAACCCAGGTTGTGGGGATTGGAAACTCCATCAAGGCAGAGGAGACATTCGGAGTCTGCCAATTTTCCTGAACCGAGCTGTTTGAAAACGTCCAACTCTGACATGAGTGCGGGACGCGAAATCAGGAGTAAAACTCCCTCGTGATGTTCGGAGCCCGAGAGTTTCGCAAGTTCAGACTCTGTCACGAGGTGATAAGCGCGTTTATGTTGTGCAAGATGCTTAAGCAGAAAACCAAGTTTCTTTTGCAAGGCGGGAGTGCAGTACGCACGAATCACCTGATCCGGATATGCCTTTGCAAAAGCCATGCATGCATTGAAACCATAAATTTTTTGTTCAGAGGTTTTCATTTTTCTCCCAGGAGACGATCAACCTGGGCAAAATAGCTTTCTTCCAAAGCATCGAATTGCAATTCTTCGCCGCAGCTGTGAATCAATTGTGGTGCTCGCCTCTCCAGCAAGCGTTTTCTGTGCGTTGATACCGAAAGCTTGCAGTTCAGTTCCAAACTGCACTTCGGACAAAAGTAGGGGGCAAAGAATGTGGTCACCTTGGCCGTTCCAAGAATCTGAGGAACGATGTTGGCTTGGTCGATAAAAACGACCGAACAGTCCTCGAGAGTCACTTCAGATTTTCGACAAAGATTATTGATGAACGACGACCATTCACGAATTCCAAGCGAGTTGATTGAACGCAGTCCGGCAAGATTGATGAGATATGCCGTGCATTCGGGCAATGGAATCAGTTTGGATTTGAAGTTTTCGTGAATTTCACCATCAACAAAAACGCTCAGGCACTCGTCGGGGTTTCCTTCGATGCGGAGGTGGAGGTTGTCATAGTTCAGGTTGCTCAGATGACTCATTTCTGCCTCACAAATTTTCATTCCACCGCCTCAAGTTTCTCATGTTGTTGAAGGTTTGCAAGATGCCAGCCGTGCAACTTAACGGGGCAAAACGGAGAGATGCTCAAATATCAAGGACAAACCGTGTGGAGTTTGACTGGTTATCAACTTTTTGTGTGGATAACTGCCGAAATTATTTTTCAGGTGCATTTATAATAATCCGTAATGATTGGGTTTATTTTTGATATATCCAAATGGTTCATATTTAAAAACAAAATAAAAACACCCACTATATTTGACGTGTGACTGAATTGATTAACACTACATGTGGTGCCTGTACCGAAAACCGGCTCTGTGATTTAACGTTCCGGCTGCGCAAAGACGGGGGAGGAACTTCTCATGAGCCTTCGTGATCAATTTTTAAAAGCGGGACTTGTTTCTAAGAAGCAGGCGAAGCAGGCCGAGACACAGGCCAAACAGAAAGAACACCAGGCAAAGAAGAACAAACTTGTTGCCCAGGAAGTTGCTGCTGAAAAGGCTGAAGAACTTGAGGAAATCGAAAAGAGTAAGGCTGAAAAGCAGCAGCGTGATTTAGAGCTGAACATGCTGCGCGAGCAACAGCGGATGCAGCGTGAAAATTTTCTACGTTGTCAGCAGTTGATGAAATCCAATGCTGTCAATGAATCCCGGGCAGCAGAAATCTATTATTTTGTTGAGCACGAGCGATTTGTTCGAAAGGTCTTGGTGACACCGTGGCAACGGGAAATGTTGGCGCGCGGCAAGATGGCCATCGGCAGGCTCAGCGAACAAGTGGATGAATTCCTGATTCTACCTTACACTACCGCCCGTACTGTCATGGACCTGTATTCGGACTTTATCATCACTCTGCATTCCGAGGTTTCGGACGACAGGGAAGTTCAGTCGGGAGAATGACGTCTTAAAGAAAGGATCTCTATGTCGAACGGTAAGATGGTTGGATTCCTTGTGGGCGGAGTTTGTCTGGGACTCGTGGCAGGAACCGTGATCACGATGGCAGTTGTGAAAAGTCCTTCTGCACAGTCTTCGTCTGCAACTGCGGCTGATGCCCTGTCGTCAGGAACGACGCCAATCTTTGAAGTGGACGGCAAGCGCTTCACCCGTGAGGACCTCCCGTCGGATGTTCAAGATCAGCTTTTCCAGATGCAGAACCAGATGCACGAAGCGACCACAGCGGCCGTCAAGGAAGTTGGCTTACGCATAGCACTTTCGACGGACAAGAAACTCGACACCAAAGGAGGCAAAGCGCTTCCGGAACTCAGAAGCATTCTTGATTCCAAGAAAGTGACGGAAGCAGAAATGCGGGCTTTCTTTGATGCCAATCAAAAGAGCCTGCCACCTGGAACGACGTTTGAACAGGTGCGCCCTCAGTTGGAGCAATTCATGCAACAACAGCAGTCGGGCGATCAGGTGCGCCAGGAAGTTGCCAAGCTTGAAGAGAAAGGTCGTTTGAAGGTTCTCCTCAAGGCGCCAGTTGCGCCGATTGTTCAACTCGACCTGAATGGTCTTCCCTATCGTGGAGCAGACTCTGCAAAGGTGGTTGTTGTTGAGGCTTCGGACTATCTTTGCCCGCACTGTCGTCATGCGGTTGAGGATGTCGAGAAGGTGTTGAAAGAGTATGGCTCAAAGGTCAAATTCGTTCAGGCCAATTTTGCACTTCGTCCCGCCGGTTTGAGCGGTGTGCTTGTGCGCGGGGCTTTTTGCGCAAACAAGCAAGGGAACGATCAGTTCTGGAAATATCATGAGAAGGCATTTGCGGTTCCGTTGGAAGCAGCCAATCCAGTCTCTCCAAACACAGAAAAAGCTTTTGCTGATACGGCTGTGAAGGCTGCACAGGATGCAGGTTTGAATGCAACCGAGTTTGAAGCTTGCTTGGCTTCGGAAGATGCCAAGAAGGGCGTGGAAACTGCGAATGCAAAACTCACGGCTGTTGGCGTCACGGGAACACCAACTTTCTTTGTCAACAACCGCAAGATTGGCTCTCCGCAAAATTTGGCGAGCGCCGTTGCGGCTGAGCTTGAACGTTTGAGTTCGAATCCTTCAAAAGCAAACTGATCTGTTTCTTTGGAATCATTTTTCCTTGGAAACGAGAACAAGGCGCGATCTTCAAACGAAGGTCGCGCCTGAACTTTTCTGGGGGTGTGAGACCGCTTCAGCGTTATTTCGCGACTTTGCAGCCCTCAAGTCTGTAGTTTATGGATTCCACCTTCTCTTCTGCACCGCCATTCTTGGAGACCCATGCCTCGCCATCCTTGAATTGAATGTTGAGTAGGTTGGCCGATGTTGTAGCCGGGTCAACCTTGGCAACCTGGAGTGAGCCCGAGACGGGTTTGCAGGTTTCCGAGAATTTCACATTCGCATAGGTCAAATTGATTTGAATTCCGCTGTTGCGGACGATTTTGATTTGTCCGCTTTTGATAGTCTTTGAAATCAATTTCTGTGATCCCGATTCACGAACCACCTCGATCTGCAGAGGAGCATCGGCGAGACTTTCATAACTGTGCGATTCGCTGTTCTCTTTGCCGTCTTTTGTGATCTTAACGACGCTGTTTGATTTGATTGCAAGAGATTTCTGAAGTGTCAGCTTACCATCGACGAGCGATGCTTCCGCGAAGGTGGCCGAGCGGCTGCCGCTGTGTTCAGAGACTCGTGAATGCAAAAGCGTTCCGTCTTTTTTCACGACGATGCTGTGAGAGCGGCTGTTGGTTGCCGAAAACGACATACCATCGTAGGAGGCCAATTTGTCTTCAAGAATGCGGACTGGTCCTTGAGCGGTTTTGCATTCCACCGGCAACGCCGCGCCGTCTGCGGGTTTGTAGATTCGTTCGAATGAAGTGTCGAGCGAAACGCTTTTTTCGATACTTCCCTTTTTCGTTGAGCGTTGGCTGACCTTGTCTTTCGATTTGGTCTTTTTCAGTGTCAGTTGACCATTGGCGACTGAACAGTTCTTTTCAAGGCTGGAGCTGTTTGTTGCTGTTAATCCAAGTGAGGGTGATGAATTTGCAGAGTCGTCCAACGACATCTCCATCGCCACATCCTCTACATGGTCGGCGACGACCTCTTCCGACTCGTCGGATGCGATCAAAAGTTTCGAGTCAATTGTGGATGCGTCGGTCTTGTTTATCGTCTGCTTTCCGCATGCGACAGCAAGCAACGAAAGTGGGGCCAAAACGAAGAGATTGCTGCGTGATGTTTTCATAAAAACCTCCAATCGCGGAACTGCGATTGGTTTACTTAACGGCAATTCTTTTTCCGCACTTTAATTAGAAAATTATTTATAATAAAAACAGGAATTTACGAAAGTATAAAATTTGCAATCAATAAAAATCTGCACATTTTTATCACGGACTTCTTCCGATTTCTGCGATGAACGCTGTGCGGGCAGGAATCTTGATGGAAGACTCAAGTTTGTTCTCCAAAACCTCGCAGGTCGCGTCGAGAGATGATGAAAGACCAATGTGAACGGCTTTGAGCAAAACACAATTGGCATCGAGTTGCACAGATGTGGCATTGGTCCCGAAGTGCACACCCGTTAAAAATCTGCGCTTTCCATCCTGAAGAATTTGCAACTGAAGATTTGATGATTGAGCTTGTGCCTCGCAAGGAAGTTCGAGCATTTTGCGCAGAAGGCCAAGAGTTTCTTTGCTCATGACAGGGCAGGTGGCAATGTGGACGTGGCTTCCATGCAGCGGGTTTTCCTTGAGTTTCACGACGGCTGGAGAACCTGCATAGAGGGAGCTTGCCGAAAACCGGGCTTCCACTTTCCAGGCCGGGTTCAGGATATTGATTTTTTCAGCCCAAAGGTGCCCTTCAAAGTTTTGTCCTGAATTGCTGTCGATGCATTCGCAGAACTCTTTTTCATTTTCGAGCATCGCGCCGTAATCTTCGAGATAAAAATCATCTTCAGCGTAGAAGACTGAAGGCAGTGGGCTGAGTTTGTTGTTGCGAAGTTTGTAGCCGGTGCGGGGAAAACTCAGCACTTTGCCACCATTTTTGCGGAATTCAGCCAACAGTCTTCGCTCTTCGTTCGTCAGCTCAAAAGCATGTCCGGGCAAGATGACAAGCTTATATTGGGAGAGATTTTTTTGCTCTGCCGCAAGACTTTCGGCAAACCAAAGTCCCCACGCGTGGCGGAAACAGAATTGCGTGACATGGTCGAGTTGTTTGCGTGTGGAGTAGGTCACGCTCTGGGAAGTGATCTCATGGCTCCACAAGCTTTCTGAATCGTGGATGCACAAAACGTCACGTGCCGGCAGTGGCAGCGCATTCGCGAAACCAAAAGTCTTCTCCAGTTGAGTAAAAACAACATTTTTGGCAGTGATGAGCTTTTCTTGTTGTGAGGTTTCGATTCGAACGTCATGTGGCACAACGCCATCGTGGTACTGCTCGCAACCTCCAGGCATTCTCTGCCAACTGAAATAAAGCATCCCGTTGGCGCCCTGGAATGCGGATTGCATGCCCCACAGAAGCAACCAGTCGAAGTTGAAACGTCGATTGGTTGGTTGCCAATTCACTTGAAGCGGTTGCTGTTCAAGGATGGTGAAATGCTTTTGTCGCGCCGAGCGCATGAGTGCGAACTGCCACGCTGACGTGGTCGGGTGGGGTTCAGACTCCATCTGGTAATGATCAAAACCCACGTAATCGAGATCTTTCGATGCCTGCCAGGGACACAGGTCTGTAAAGAGGGTCATCAGATTGTGGGTCACAGGCCGGCCAGGGCTGTGTTTGCGGATGATTTCGATTTGATCGCGTTGAAATTGGCAAAGTGCTTCGTTGCTGAACCGCCGAAAATCGAGTTCCATGTGTGGGTTTTGATCTGCCCAGGATGCAAAGGGGAGGTCGATTTCGTCAAAGCTCCGATAGTGCTGTGACCAAAAGCAGGTGAACCAGTCGTCGTTGAGACTCTCGATTTCACCGTTGTATTTCTTCATCAACCACTGTTGAAAATTCTTGCGCGCGTATTTTGTGTAAAGAAAAACTGAATTGTGACAGCCGAATTCATTGTCGGTTTGCCACGCCTTCAAGGCAGGATGCGAACCAAAAGTGCGCGCGTAGAGTTCGGAGATGCGCTTGTTTTCTGACAGATAAACTGGGTGGTGGAAGTCATAGTGTCTGCGAGAGCCGAATGGGATCTGCTGACCGGTGCGCGTTACCGGAAGTATATCGGGATGCTTGTCGATGAGCCATTTCGGTGGAGTGGCCGTTGGAGTGCAGAAGATGACCTCGATGTTGTGCTTCTGCGCAAGGTCAAGGGCCTGCAAAAAGATATCTGCTTTGCAATCGCCAGGATTGGGTTCAACAGTTGCCCAGCTGAATTCGCCCATGCGTATCGTGTGAATGTTTTGTTTGACCATACGCTTGAAATCTTCAGCAAGCCGCTCTTTGGTTGTCAGCCATTCTGTTTTGCCACTGCCAACCCGCCGGGTCAGCGTTGGACGCGGTGAAATATAGTCCGGGTAATATGCGGCTCCCAACTTGAACAAGTTTTGCTTTTGATTTGTCATTATGGCCTCTGAACTTTTTGTTTCATGTATTTACTCTAGTGTTTCAAGCCCGGTTGAGAATCCCATTGAAGGTTGGCAGACAAAAATCTGCGGCAAGATTCCGGTCGTCTCGGTATACGGATTCGATGTTGACGCGAATCTTTCCACGAGTGCGTCGCAGATTCCTCGATGTACCAGTTGAATCGTTGATCCGCCGAATCCCCCGCCTGTCATGCGTGGGCCCACAAGTGCATCCGTGGCCAGTGCAGGTTGTGTTCGGCAAAGGTCACGAACGACAGTTTCAATGGCGGAACAGGCCACATTCAACTCGGGGCAAGTGACCTCGTAGAGTTGGTCGAGTGACCTGTGGCTTGCACGCATGGCGTTTGCAAGACCCAGAAGATCGCCATTCGACAACGCCTTGGCCGCAGTCATGACACGCGAATTTTCCAGCATGGCATGACACGCCCGTTTTGCCAGTCGCTTGGCTGCAGAATCTTCTCCCAGCAGGGATTCCAGATGCGAGAGGTACTCGCCTTCGGTCGGAATCGTCTGGAAACGCGGCAGACGAGCCAGTTCTCCCAATGAGTGTGCGCCAAGTCCTAGTTTTTTGTTGAGAGCCTTGAGTGCACTTTCGCAACTTGCCCGGCGCTCGTTGTATTCGCTCTCGGCGAGTGAATGATTGACCCCTGTTTTGAAGATCAGCAAACTGTGATTGTGGAAAGCTTCATGCGCTTTGGCGTAGCTGATGTGGAAGCTCTGTGATACCGGGAATTCGAGAAAATCAATTCGGGTGAAGTGTTCGGCTCGCGAGCACAAGACTGCCAACTGATCCATCAGGCCACATTTTGTGCCGGCGAACCTGTGTTCAACATACATTGCAAGGCGTGACAGGGTGGCCGCTTCAAGAGGAAGCCCCGCCAACGTGTTCAGTTGTCCCAGGAGCGAAACGCAAAGGGCAGCAGAGCTGCTGAGTCCTGCTCCCTGCGGCAGAGTGGAGTCAAGGATGATGCTCAGGCAATGATCTTGCCACGGAAGCCGGGGCAATTGTCGAGCTCTGAGCGCTGCTTCGAAAAGTGCAAAACAGCCCACAACATATTTTGCCCACCCATGTGTATCCAGTTCTTTCAATTGAACTGAATCGCTTTTTTCGACTCCCGATGAAAGCAAGTGACTGGCAATTGTGCTGATATCAGAGGCAGTCAAATGAAGTGTCTCATTTGCGCTGCGGGATGCCACAAAAACTTCACTGGCTTGTCCTGCAAGAAGCTTCAGGCTGGAGCGGATTCCAAGGTTGAGAGCCGCGGGCATCACCATTCCGCCATTGTAGTCGGTGTGCTCACCAATCAGGTTGACCCGACCTGGTGCAAAGCCTACCAGATGTTGAACGGTAGAGCCGGGATCGTTGGGGAATGGATGAACACCGTGTGTGATTTGCATCAGAGAAAATTCCTTTTTTCTGCCTGACAGTGGTTGTGGACTTGATCAGTTCTCAAAGCCACCGATCTCAACTTCGATTTTTCTCAATTCAGCAGCTTTTTCTTCCGGAAACGTATCGTTGATGAAAAAACCGGTTCCGCTTTCAACACCGGCCAGATATTTGAGCTTTTGTGCCGTGCGGTAAGGTGGATAGAGTTCAATGTGCCAATGATAGCTTTGGCACTGAGCATCGTTTGCACGTGCTTGGTGATGAGCCATGATGTAGGGCATGGGAAAGTTGAACAGCTTGTCGTATTTGAGCAAGACCGTCTTGAGAGCAATGGCGAGCTCCTGTCGCTCCTGCTCGTCCAGTTGGTGAATCAACGGGCGGTGCTTGCGGGTTGTGATGTGCACCTCATAGGGATAGCGCGCTGCATATGGAACGAAGGCGATAATCGTATCGGATTCGAAAACGATTCTTTCCTTGAATTGGATTTCCTCATTTGCCAAGGAGCAAATCAGACACTCGCCGGTTTTTTCGTGGTGTGCAGTGGCGGCACGATGCTCGGAAGCAACGAATGGCGGAACGTGGTTGAATGAATAGATCTGACCATGCGGATGATGAAGTGTTACGCCAATTTCTGTTCCCTTGTTTTCAAAAAGAAACACAAATTCGATCTTTGGATCTTTGGCAATTTCACGACATCTGTCTTGCCAAACCGCAACGAGTCCTTCGATTTGAGATAACGGTTCGTTTGCCAGGGTTGAGTCGTGCCGTGGCGAGTAGAGGACCACTTCACAGCGGCCTGTGTGTTGTCCCTCTGCTTGCGACAGCCCTGGGAACATGTTTTCGAACACCGCCCACGAATAAAGTTCTTTGCTGGGTGGAACTTCTGTTGCAAAGGTTGTCCCGTCAGTCGCCGTCTTGGCAGGACAAAGCGGACAATATTCGCGCGGCGGAAGAAAAGGTCTATCTTGTCGACTGGCAGAAATGCTGACAAATTCGCCCCGCATGGCATTCCAGCGCAGGTGCGGCGGTGTCCAGGTTTGCGGGCGCACGAGTCCTGAGTCCGCGGGTACAAAATCTGGCGCAAAAGGCGTGCGGCTGTATTGAATCCAAACACGGCCATCCGGCTTTCGCCATTCGAATTTGTGCAGCATGGGGTGGTGTCTCCTGGTTCAGCCCGCAATTCTAGCCTGAATTGCAATGAACGACAAAGGATCACCATTCTTTCATGGAATGTTGTATCGGCTGCACATCCGAGGTCGGGGAGATGCAAGTTGGCCTGAATTGGTGCATGGCGACGAGCTGCTGCAGACCGAAGCCGGACTTGAAACCTGACTTTTGTTTGCAGTTCCCAACTGACCGTCTGTGTTTGCCCCCCAACAATAGACGTATCCCTCAAGGGTCATCATGCAAGTATGAAGGTCTCCGGCAGAGATGGAAACCGGAGTATTTGTGGGCGCAGGATCTATCATAGTCGGCGATTGTTTGCAGAAAGTGATGTTGGCGATTCCCGTCCCAGGATTGCAGTCCTCACCGGCAGTTTGATCGCTGGTGGTGACCTTACCCACTCCCAATTGTCCCGAAGTTCCCAATCCCCAGCAATAGACTTGCGAGTCTTCCGTGAGTGCACATGAGTGATTCGAACCGGCCGAAACTTGAACATACTTGAGAGCGGAAATGATTTTCGTGGGTGAAGTTTGTGCAGTTGTATGACCGAGTCCCAACTGACCCACCGAGTTGTCGCCCCAGCAATAGATCTCGCCGTTTTTTGTGAGCGCGCATGAATGGTTCTCACCGGCAGCAAGTTGAACAATGTCTTCATTGAATGCCAACGATACCGGAACCCACATGTCTGTTGTTCCGCCATTGCCCAATTGTCCGTAGGTGTTTTTGCCCCAACAGAACGCCTGCGAGGTGGCGCTTGACGATTGGTATTGCAGGGCGCAGGTGTGGTATTTTCCTGTGGCAACAGAGAATATTTTTGAATTTTTATCGGTCAAATCACCTTTTGCTACGGCATAGACTGTCCCTGAAATTCCGGATGAAGTCGTGTTTCCGGTGCCCAGTTGACCAGCATCATTGCTTCCCCAACAGAAAAGTTTTCCTTGATCTCCGGTTGAATTCGAAATTGCGCAGGCATGCGTGCCTGTTTTGCTGGCGGCAATGCCTATGGGCGTTTCTCCTGCAGGCAGTCCGACAGCATTGGTGAATGAAGTCTGACTGGCGGAAATGCCAAGTTGTCCATTTGTGTTGTTACCTGCGCAACGAATCTGGCTTGTCGTGGATGTGGTTCCGAGGGCGCAGGTGAAATCCTTTCCTGCGGCCATCTGCAAGGGCGTGAAACCTGATGTTGTGTTGCCCGTCGAGCTTGTTGTTGTGGTGGTGGGATAGGTGTAAGTCGATGGACTTCCGGAACCATTGACACCAAGTCGGCTGTCATTGCGGCCCCAACACTTGCTGACTCCGTTGTCGATGAGGCAGCTGTGCAGTGCTCCGGCAGAAATCGAGGCATAGGTCGATGTATTGCATTGCCTGCAAACCGATACCGATGTTACGTATTCGGTTTGAAAACCGTCGACCCCCACGCCTGTTGAGGTAAATGAGCCTATCGGCTTCACGGTCAATTTTTCCAGTTTTCTTTCGAAGGTGTAATAAGCCGAACTGATTGTGTTTGTGATTGTGTTCCCGATGCCTGAACCACCTTGGGTTCCGTTGTTGAAAGCACCACTCAAGACAGTAAAAATTGATTTGAATGTTGACGACGATGTGTCCTTCGTTGGTGTTGAGAGAAGAAATGTAGACGTCAGGTTCGAGCTGAAGGAGAAACTTTCATTTGCTGAGCTCACGGCCTTGGTTCCGCTGGTTCCGGTCAATCCTGCCGCAGAACTAACCACGTCTTGCTGCACAACAGTGGCAGTATAGCTGAGCGAACTGATGTTAAGCGAAACTCCATAATTGATCGTTGTTGAAACTGCGCAGGCTGCGCTCAGAACAGGTTTGGGCAGAGTCATCAAGTTCAGTTGATAACTCGTGACTTCGATGAATTTTGCCGTGTCCTGGGTGCAAGCTCCTGCGGCGTCGCAGGCGCGGGCTTTGTATTTGCAGGTGCCGTATTCAGCAGTGGAAAAGGCCTGGTTGATGCTTGCTCCGGAAATGCTGTTGGGGCAGCTGAAATTGATCGACTTGTTAAAAGGCGAAGATGCGTCCCGATTGAGAGTATAAGTCAACGTTTCGCCATCAACATCGGAAGCGCCGGTGCAGGTTAAGGTCCAGTTTCCGGTTCGGCCCGCTTTGACGATGTCACTGCTTGAATTCAAATCACACACAACTGTTCCTGTGGGTGAGTCATTCTGCGCGGTGATGTTGAGTTGGAAAGTCTTTGAGGCAGAGAGTCCGCCTGGATCGGTGACGGTGAAGGTCATATTCACTGTTCCGTTTGCATTGAGATTTGGTGAAATGGTTCCCCTGCAATTGGGCCAGGTGCCACTCCATGCAACTCTGCTGTTTGACGCAACGAGCAATGTGTTGCCGCTGGAGTATGATAATCTTGCAGAGGTACAATCATAATCGGCTGCGGTGCTTGCGGTCTTGTCGATGTCATTGACCACAAAATCAACCGCCACAGTAGAATCTTCGGCTACCGTTTGAGAGGCAATCGATGTGGTGATCTCGGGTGCATGATTTGAGCCGATAACGGTCAATTTGAATTTCTGTTCGGTGGTCGAACTTGTGTTGCCATCATTGAACAGGAATTTGATATGAACTGTTCCTGATTGAAGGCTTTTTGGAGTCACGGTGGCCGAGCACCAAGGCCAGGTTCCTCCCCACACGACAGCCCCGGTGGGTTCGACCAGATTCGAGTTGTCACCGGCATCCTCCTCAACAGAATAACTCAAGTTTGGTGATTTACATTCCAATGGTCCGTCAATGTCTGTCACCTTGAATTCGATGAATTTGGCTGATGATTCGCTCGTGGTTTGGTCTGCGATCGGATCCATGACCGGGATGTCATTGATGGGCAAAACGTTGATGACGACAGTCTGTTCATCCGAGCATTTGCTGATTCCCGGGTCGTTGTCACAAACCTTGTAAGAAAATGAATCCAGTCCATTGAGATTTGTATTGGGTTTGTAGGTGGCAGTCAAAATGGAGCTCGAATTGGGAAATCCACCAGGCCATGACAAAATGCCCAACGTCGGGTTTGCAGTTGGCACAAAACTCAAGGAGTGATCGGTTCGCTTTGTTGAGTCGTCGAAGGTGGGTAACAAGATACTGGTTCCTGCTTCGTCTTCATTCACATTCTTCGACACGTCACCAGAAGATTTGATGTACGGAGCCGTATTTGTTGATTTGACCGTTACAAAAAATGAAGACTTGCTTTCTTTTGTGGTGTCCGAAGGATCCTTAAGAGTCAGCGTGATTTTCGTCGGTGTGGTTTTGGCATATTTTGTTTTGATGCTGATTCCGCATTCGGTTGTTTCACCGCCGGTCAGCGTTACGTCACCCCAAATCACGTTCCCCGAGGAATTGCTGGCCGTGGCAGCCACATCAACAGCATCATTGTCGCTGCTGGATGGAATGATGCTTTGGCATTTTACCGGATCATCGAAGTCAAAAATTCGAAAACTGATGGGGCTGATCTGAATTCCTTCGTCTGCTGCCTGGTCTGCAATTTGCATGATGAGCGGCATGTTGTTTGGACGTTCGGGTGTCGCCGCAGGTGTGGGTGTTGCTGTGGGGGTTGATGTTTGACCTGGAGTTCCAGAGCTTGTTGTTTTTGGAGTGCCTTGTGTCGACGGAGTCGGAGTTGTTTCCGGATTTGCAATCGTGCCCGTCTCGGGCGAAATCTCACCTTGCACTTCATCATCTTCCAGAGGAGGCGCAGCACGAAAGCATGCGCTGACGCAAAAAAGCATCAGCACAAAGAAGATTCGGTTTTTGAACGCCCTTGGACCCATTCTGGTGTCACCTTTCCTTGAAGATGGATCGGAAGTGCAATTGAAAAATTTGCACCTAAAAATGGATTGGTGTCGATAAATTGATGGTTTTTGCCCTCAACGAGGCGCGAGCGTCTGCGAAGAGCCTGCCTTCTGCGTCAACACGTTGTGCATCTGTCAAGTTGCTTTGTGTTTTGCCGAAAAATTCATAGGGAGGTTTTTCGTGAAATCGGCCACTTGGAAAGATGCAAATGCAAAGAATCGGCAAGCTCAAATTTTGCAATTGGTTTTTGCTTTGCTGTTTGTATGCTTGTTGCTCATTGGAAAAAAGGCATCTGCTTCCGAGGGAGATTTTGCAGTCGTGCAGCGGGGAGGAACTTCATACAACAAAGGTAATCTTTCCCGCGATCCTCGTTATCCGACATACTCATTGGCGTCTTCGCATTCTATCTATACCAACGTTGGGAAGTTGGGTCTCGAAATTGCGAATGTTTTCAGTTTGAGTCATTCGACGTTCTACACGCTCAAGAAGCCTGAGCTTGCCTTCCCTTTGATTGCAAAGGCTCCACATCAACTTTTTGAACCTGCTTTTCTCTATAATGCTTGTTTCTTTGTGTACTCGCGCATTCGTCCATGTTTTGCTGGTGGAATCTCAGCCGTTTATATCCGTCACAACGCGCAAAACTATACGATGAATGCAGGATTTCCTGTGCAGGCAAGACTTCAATTGGTCGGACCAAGCGGAATCTTTGTTGAAGGAGGCGCAACCCTGCGCAGATTTTCGCAAAGAACTGAGGGTGAGCTTGCTTGGAGTCAGGACATGACTGTATTCTTTGGTTTCGGTCTGATTTTGCTCAGCCAGTTCTGAGTGGGTTTGAGTGTATTCGGGGCTAACCGCCACACCGAGGTTCAATTTCGCACAATCTGGTCTTACGCAACCGAGGCAAATGAAACAGAGCCTGTCAGTTCATCTGCGGAAAGAATCAGGTTGGGTTCAACAAGGATGACCACTCTGTCTGTCATTTTGCCAATCCCAATCAAACAATGTGTGTGACCGTGTCCGCCGATCTCGGGTGCAGGTTCTATGTTGATCGACTTGAAGTCGAGAACCTCGCGAACCGTGTCAACAATAAGTCCAACTTTTCGCGACCAGATGTCGACAATAATGATGCATGTTTCACGATTGTATTCGGCGGTTGGCAGCGAAAATTTCCGGCGGAGATCCATCACCGGCAAAACTTTCCCACGCAGATTGATGATCCCTTTCATATGCGGCGGCAAATTGGGCACGTGTGTGATTTCACCAAGCCCAATAATTTCTGAGACAGTTCTGATCGGCACGGCATAGGTCTCGCTGGCCAGCTGAAAGCTCAGATATCTTCCCTCTTCAGCAGTCTTGCGCGGATGTCGTTCCACCGTGTTTCCTCCTCAATCGCTCCATCCGTCACTATCGGCAGTTCTGAGAAAATTTTCCGCGTTGTTTTTGAAAAAAGGTTGGGAATTTGACATGTTTTTTTTCCAAGAAGCTCCGATATCTCCCCCAAGACCACGGGAGGATAGGACTTGTCGGCCAATCGTGAGGTGCTGAGCCTCAAACAACTTGAAGATGATGTTGTCGGCTTTGGTAAAATCGCCGATTATCTTCGTCGCGATGTCGGCATCAATTTGACCTTGTCTGCAAAGAATCAAACTCTCTTGGCGAGCCGGATGTGCAAGATCATGCCTCGGCTGGGTTTGGCAAATTATCACGATTTGCATCTGGCATTGGCCTCGGGACGGCATGAAGTCCGCGACGCGTTCATCAGCGCCATAACAACAAACACAACCCATTTTTTTCGCGAGCCTGCGCATTTTGATTTGCTTGCCCGAATTTTCGCTGAGATGCGAACAAAACCTGAATTGAAGAAATCTCGCGAGATTAGAATCTGGTGTGCTGCCTGCAGCACCGGCGAAGAAGCTTACTCGATCGCCATGGTTGCAAAAAGGTGTTTGCCCGCAAATGAAAACTGGAAGCTGAAGTTCCTGGCGTCAGACATAGATCGTGAAGTGCTTGCTGCAGCAGCGAGAGGAGTGTACCCGGCCACGTCTATTGACAGTGTTCCTCAGGACTGCAGGCAACAATTTATTGAACGTGGGGTTGGTGTTTCATCCGACTGTGTAAGGGTCAGGCGGGAAATTCGCGAGATGATCACTTTTGCTCAATTCAATTTGATGACACCAAGTTATTCATTTCAAAATAAATTCGACCTAGTCTTCTGCAGAAATGTCATGATTTATTTCGATCGTCCGGAAATTCAGAGGACGATAGAAAAATTGACTTCTGTCTTGAGCGTTGGTGGATTTTTGTTCCTTGGACACTCTGAGACCATCATGGGCGGATCGCCTGCACTCAAGTCGCGCGCTGCGGCAGTTTACGAAAAACTCCCGGCGAGCCGGAAAGGAGAAGCGGCATGAATAGCAATTTAAAAGTCAGCGAATTCTTGTTGGTGGTTGAAGATGACTCTGAGCTCAGAGACGCCATCTGTGAAACCTTGGATTCGGCAGGTTGTCCGGTTCATGCAGTGCCGTCGGCAGAGGATGCTCTGGCGTTTGTTCGAAATAATACCTGTTTCGCAATTGTCAGCGATTTTCGCATGCCCGGGATGAACGGCATTCAGCTCTGCAAGCAAGTCAAAGAGGA
>JBDLRR010000212.1:0-5571 GCA_039799985.1 Pseudomonadota bacterium
GGGCAGCCAGATTTTTGTTGAAATCCGCGGCGAGCGAAAGGCTGCAACTGTCGTCAAGAAGCCATTTTACAATAACGGAACTGCACAACTTTAAGAACGGGAGCATCCAAATGAGTCAATATCCAAAAGAGCTTTCTTACACGAAAGAGCATGAGTGGATTCGTGTCGACGGGTCAAACGGAATCGTTGGCATCACGGCATTCGCAATCGAACAATTGGGTGACGTTGTCCATCTGGACCTTCCAAAAGTCGGCGCCAAATTCAAGGCCGGCGAATCATTCGGCACCATTGAATCGACCAAAACGGTGTCCGACCTCTACATGCCTGCAGCTGGCACTGTGACCGAGGTCAACACTGCTTTGACCAATGCTCCCGAGGACATCACTCAAGATCCTCACGGCAAAAACTGGTTGATCAAGGTCGCACTCGATGGTGCACCTTCCAACCTGATGAGCTCCGAGCAGTACCTGAAGTACATTGCCGAGGCTGCGAGCCACTGACCCGACTGTAGGGCGTCAACTCGACGCCCTTTCTCTTTTTCCTTCATCAAACGAGAGATTGATCATGACTTTTCAACATCGTTTTCTCCCCACAACCTCCAACGATCGCGCCGAACTGCTCAAGGCCTGTGGAGTTGGCTCGGTTGAAGAACTTCTCAAAGGAATCCCTGAGAATGTTCGCTTCAAGGGTATTTTGCCGAGCGGTCCTGCGCAGTCGGAGATAGAAATCCGTCGGCGTGTTCGGACGTTGATGAAGGATGGTCGATATGCACAGAACGCTCTGAGTTTCATTGGTGCAGGTATTTACGATCACATGTGTCCTGCCGCGGTGAATCAGTTGACCCTGAGAGGTGAGTTTCTCACTTCCTACACGCCTTATCAGCCTGAAATGTCGCAAGGCACGTTGCAGGCATTGTTCGAATTTCAAACCATGGTGGCAGAGCTGTTTGGAATGGAAGTTTCGAACGCGTCGCACTACGACGGCTCAACATCACTCGCAGAAGCAGCTCTGATGGCAATGCGTCTGAATAAAGATCGTCATCAACTGTTGGTATCTGCGTCGGTGCATCCGGAATACGTTCAGGTTCTCAAGACCTACCTTGCAAATCTCGGCGTCGAAATCACTTACATTCCGCTCGAAGCAGGAACGACTTCCATCAATTCGCTCAAGAGTCTTGTCAGCGATCAGGTGTTGGGTGTGATTGTTCAAAGTCCCAACTTCTATGGTTGCGTTGAAGACCTTGAAGCTCTTGGAGTTGTCGCCAAATCCAAGGGAGCGATGTTTATCGTCAGCACACCAGAAACTCTGAGCCTTGCGGTTTTGCCGTCACCCGGTGAATGCGGTGCCGACATTGCGACTGGAGAAGGACAAAGTTTTGGTGTTCCGCAAAGTTTTGGTGGTCCATTTGTCGGTTTGTTCACTTCGAAGATGGAATACGTCCGCCAGATGCCGGGCCGGCTCTGCGGTGAAACAATCGATGCGCAGGGACGTCGTTCCTACACACTGACACTCTCAACGCGTGAGCAACATATTCGTCGTGACAAGGCCACTTCGAATATCTGTACAAATCAAAATCTCATGGCTCTTTGGGCAACGGTTTGGTTGACCATGATGGGCAAAGAGAATTTCCATGAGCTGGCTATTCAGAATCTTTCCAAAACCGAATACGCCAAAGAAAAACTTGCAGCGACCGGTAAGGCGAAATTGCGTTACGCCAACCAAAGCACGTTCAACGAATTTGTTGTTGACCTCAAAGTTCCTGCTCAGGAATTTTTCCAAAAGGCAGCAGCTCTTGGAGTTGCACCGGGAGTGGCGTTGAGCCGTTTCGATGAGACCGACACCACTGGTTTGTTGGTGTGTGTCACCGAAAAGAAGACCCGCGACGACATCGATCATCTGGCGCAAATTCTGCGCGAACTGGCTTGAGGAGAATCGCCATGGATTTTTTAAAGAAAAGCACAGGCCATGCAGTTGTTCTGGAAGAACCCACAAGCTTTGAAACTTCCCGCGCAGGAGCCACAGCCGTTGGTTTGCCCGAGCTTGACGTTGCACGTGTTGATCCCAAAAAGGTTTTCAAGAAGGTACGTTCAAGCAAGGCACGCTTGCCTGAGTTGAGCGAGCCGGAAGTCATCCGCCATTTCACCCGCATGTCGACCTGGAATTATGCCATCGACCTTGGCATCTATCCGTTGGGCTCGTGCACAATGAAATACAACCCCCGCTTGAACGAAGAAATTGCCCGCAGTGGTGAACTCAGCGAGGCACACCCTTACGACCCGATTGAGTGGAGTCAAGGTCATCTTCGTGTGATGTGGGAACTGACTGAAGATCTCAAAGGCGTCACCGGTATGCCGGGCGTTTCATTGCAACCTGCGGCTGGAGCTCACGGTGAGCTGACGGGATTGATGCTCGTCTCTGCATATCACAAGGCCAAAGGTCGGACGCGCAAAACGATCCTCACTGCCGACACAGCTCACGGCACGAATCCGGCATCGGCAGCATTGGCAGGTTTCCAGATCGTCCAAATTGCCACAGGCGAAGATGGCGTGATCCATCCAGAGGCACTCGCGGCCGTGTTGAACGACGACGTCGCTGCGCTGATGACGACCAACCCAAACACGCTCGGGATTTTTGAAAAGAACATCCTAACCGTTGCCAATATGCTGCATGAGAAGGATGCGCTCCTTTATATTGACGGCGCAAACTTGAATGCGGTGTTGGGATTGAGTCGTCCTGGAGATTTCGGCGCCGACGTCATTCAATTCAATCTCCACAAAACGTTCTCTACCCCCCACGGTGGTGGAGGACCTGGCTCGGGTCCGATTGCTGTTTCGGAAAGGCTGTTGCCATTCCTTCCGGTTCCGAGGCTCGAAAAGCAAGGCGAAAAGATCGTCTTGGTTGACAAGGCTCCCCAGTCGATTGGGCGCGTCAAAGCCTTCTTTGGAAACTATGGAATGTTTATCCGCGCATGGTGTTACATCCGCGCGTTGGGTGGCGAAGGCCTTCGACAGGTTTCCGAGAATGCCATTCTCAATGCCAACTATATGCGTTCGCAGTTGCAGGATGTTCTGCATATGCCGGTCAATGCACCGACCTTACATGAGGTTGTGTTCAACGATCGCAATCAGCGCGAAATCAATCTCGACACCACCAAAATGGCGAAGCGGTTGATCGACTACGGCATGCATCCGATGACGGTTCATTTTCCGCTGTGTGTGAAAAATGCCATCATGATCGAGCCTACCGAAACTGAAAGCCGTTCTGAAATGGATCGTTTTGTCAGTGCTCTGAAGGAAATCATCAAAACGCCAGATGTTGAGCAAGCGCCAACCCGTGTGTTCCGCGAGAAGGTCGACGAAACAAAGGCGGCTCGCGAGTTGAAGCTGACCTACAAATTCAAAGACTGATGATTGGTTTGCAGGAAGTCAGGTGAGATTGACCTGACTTCCAACCCATTTCTCCAGGTGAGGATAAGGAAGGGCTCCGCTTTGGCGGGCCTTTTCTTTTTCACTTTCAAATACAATGAGTGTGGGAATGCTGCGAATTCCAAACCGCGCACCGACGTCCTGATTGGCCTCGGTATCGCATTTCAGAAACAATGCCTTTCCTTTGTAGGCTCCGGCGAACTGTTTGAACGTGGGCGCAAATCCAACGCAAGGTCCACACCATGGCGCCCAAAAATCAACAATCACTGGAATCGGGCTGTTGAGAATGGCTTTGGCCAAAGCAGCACCGCTCACCTCATGAACACTATCCAAATGATTCAGACCTGTACTGCATTTCCCGCATTTGGCTTTGCCTTGTTCTGCCTGCAGCGGAACACGGTTCAAAGCACCGCAAGAACCACATGGAACAAGAACGGATTCACTCATGATGCAAATTTCTCCTGTTGAGTGTTGATCTTTCAGCCAATGTATTCCCGGCCGCCCATGTATTTTTGCAGCGCCTTTGGAATGCGAATACGACCATCTTCTGTTTGGTGATTTTCAATCAGCGGAATGAGCACGCGCGGTGTCGCAACCTCGGTGTTGTTGAGAGTGTAGACGAACTGGTTTTTACCAGCCGCATCCTTTGTCCGAATTTTCAGGCGTCTGGCCTGATAATCATAAAAGCTCGAGCAGCTGTGTGTTTCACCGTATGCGTTTCGGCCTGGCATCCAGGTTTCAATATCGTGCTTTTTGACCTGACCTTGGCCAAGGTCTCCCGAGCAGACTTTCACAACCCTGTAGGGCAATTCCAACAACTTCAACAGGTCCTCTGCGTTCTTGAGAAGCTCCATGTGCAGCTTGTCGGATTCCTCTTTGTCGGGCTTGCAGAGAACAACCTGTTCAATTTTCTGAAACTGATGAACACGGTAGAGGCCTTTGGTGTCTTTGCCGTGGGCACCGGCTTCACGACGAAAGCAGCTGGAGTGTGCGCAAATTTTTACAGGAAGTTGAGCAGGCTCCAAAATCTCGCCAGCGTGATAACTCGCCAAACTGACTTCAGCAGTTCCAACAAGCCACATGTCGTCCTTTTCGACAAAATAGGCTTGGTCTGCACCGCCCGGCAAATACCCTGTTCCCTGCATGGCCGACGAACGCACCAGCACCGGGACGCTCATGAGCGTGAATCCCCTCTGGGTGAGCAAATCGACAGCGAGATTGTGAACAGCACGTTCAAGTTCTGCTCCTGCACCGACCAGAAAATAACTACGGGTACCGGCGACGTTGGTGCCGCGGACAAAATCAATCAAACCCAGTTTTTGACCCAGTTCGATGTGGTCAAGCGGCTTGAAATTGAACTGTGGTGGCAGACCTTCTTTACGCCACTCCACGTTGTCGGCATCGGTTGCACCTTCAGGAGTGTCTTCCGAAGGCGGATTTGGGACCGTCGCCTGAATGGCCTCGAATTCAACTTCAATTTCACGCAATTTGTTTTCACAAACAGAAAGCTTTTGGTTGACTTCGCGCATGGTCGCGAGAAGGGCTTCCCTTTCCTCTGCCGATTTGGCCTTCTTGACGGAATCCGAGCCCTCGTTGCGCTGGCGGCGCAGCTTCTCTGTTTCTTCCAAGACCTGGAGTCGACTGTCGTAAATTTGTGCAAATCGCTCAGAGTCGAATGGCAGTCGCTTCAACTGCGAAGCCTTGGCGATGTAAGGCAGGTTTTCACGGACGAATTTTGGGTCAAGCATACAGTTTATTCCTTAGCGTTTTTCCACGATTTAACGTCGCGACCATTGTTTATCGTGCGAAACTGCTTGGCAAGAGTTTTGAAATCATTTTTACGTATCCGGGGAGTTGACCTGCAGGCCTTCCTGCATACACTCTGCGTGTTTTTCAGGTATGGCGCTTTCGGGAGGCGATTCTATGATTATCAATCGTTGCAATATTCGAGCATTGGCATCCGATGCTGCACAGGGTGGTGATGCGCCGATGTCGGGTTCGGGACAAGATTCCGAAGTGACAGAGAATGCCGAAAAATCAGGCGCCACAGTTGGTGAACCGGGTGGGGATGCTGCCACTTTGCAGGCGGCACTTGCTGAAGTCACCCAGAAGTTCAACGAAACAAACGATCGCATGTATCGCATTG
>JBDLRR010000213.1:0-13849 GCA_039799985.1 Pseudomonadota bacterium
CAAGCTTCAAAAACACGGCGAGCTTCGCGATTGACCAGCGCCTTGGTCTTGAAGAAATCGTTGAATTCGTTTTTTTCCTTGAGCGTTCTCAAGACTTGAACGTTCGCTGCTTCGATCATCAGGACGCTTGCGCCGCGCTTGAGGATCAGGTTGTTCATTTTCCATTCGAGAGAGACTGCCGAAGAATCGAAAGCCATTGCTGCACTCCTTGCCTTTAAGGTTGACGGCTTGGGTCATACTCCAGAGGGTCAAGTGCCGCAAGAGAAAGGATTTTTCTCTATTTTTCATTAATTTCAGTAACTTCCTTTGGGTTCAACGTTGCCGCAAATAAAAATGACGCCTGTGACCATGGTTGCCGGGTGCTGAACCTGACGGTCTGCGTATTCTGAACAAAGATCAGCAGAGGCATGCCAGACGGAGTCATGCCTGCAGGGAGGGAGCTCGGGCGTGGCGACCAAGTATACCGGACCACAAAAAGCAGCCATTTTGCTTCTTGCATTCGGCGAAGAGATTTCTGCCGAAATTTTCAAACAGATGAATGAGTTTGAAATCAAACGTGTGGGTAGCGCCATGAGCCGGCTTGGGCGTGTTGATGGTGAAACCATCGACGAGGTGATGGAGGAATTCTATCACGTCCTGCAGAGCAACAAAAAGTACTTCTTCGGCGGCAATGAGTTCACAAAGAAATTGCTCGAGTCGGCGTTTCGCGACGGACAAGCAAATGCATACATCGAGGATCTTGCTCTCGAGACCGCAGCGACTCTCGAGTCGCTCGAACTGATTGATGCAAAAATGCTGTCGAACATTCTCAGGAACGAACATCCGCAAACGATTGCACTAGTTCTTGCCCATCTTGAGCCGAAAAAGTTTGGCGAGACTCTCAAGATGCTTCCCGAGAGTCTGCACACCGAATTGATTTTGAGGATCTCGAAGCTCGAGGCGGTGTCTCCTGAACTGATCGACGAGATTGATGATGTACTTCGTGGTGAAGTGCAAAGAATGGGCAATGTGACTCAGCAGCAGATTGGTGGAGTCACGCCGATCGTTGAAATGCTCAACATGATGGACAAAGCGACCGAAGAAACAATTCTTGATCGGCTTGAAGAGCGGGATCCGGATCTCACGGAAGAAATTCGCCGCAAGATGTTCACATTCGAAGATCTCATCAAGATCGACGATCGTGGAATCCAGGGCATCATGCGCGAAGTGAAGATGGAACAGCTCAAGCTGGCCATGAAGACGGCATCCGAAGGTGTCAAGGAGTTGCTCTTCAAGAACATGTCACAACGTGCAGCCGAAAGTCTGCGCGAAGAGCTCGCCAATGCCGGCCCGGCAAAGTTGACCGACGTGGAGGCAGCACAGCAGGGAATCGTGCAGATTGCCCGCAGGTTGGCGGATGAGGGCAAGATTGTGATTGCAACCAGTGGCGAGAACGCGCTTGTTTGATTTTTCGGTTTGAACTTTGTTTTGAGGTGTAGAGTCAATGTCACGTGGACGTTTGATCAAAAAGTCAGACAAACAATTGATCGATTCCGTCAATGTTGGCCCTTATCCCTGGAAAGATCTTTCTCCTGAAACAATCCTTCTGCCCGACAATGCCCGCAAGAGTGTTGTTCTTGCAAAGAGTCATCCCAACCAGGAACTTGCGAGCAAGGTACAAAAACCGAGCGAATTTTCCCGCACCTTTGGTCATCCTGCAAAGCCTTTGTTTCCGCAGGATCTGACAGCGGAATTTCTGGCAAGCCAGGAAGAACTTCGCCAGCGCAAGCGGCGTATGCAAATGGATGAAGATGAAGCGGTCGCGCTGGAATTGCTCGACTTCGAAGAGGAAGGCGGAGCTGAATCAGAACAACAATCTCCCGCCACTCCCGAGATGCAATCAACCGGACGTGAAAATGCAGGTGCAGCAGCAAGTGCGGCACACGGAATCCCAAATGTTGGGATGACCACGGTTGCGGCAGCAACAGCGAACCGGGCCGTTGGTCCGGACATCAGCGATCTCAGTTCTCTCACGTCCCACAAGAACAAGGGATTGGCTGGGCATGGCCTCGATTTCACGCTCAACGAAATTACCCAAGAACGGCTTGATTCTGAAGTGAAGGCTGCCTTTGACCGTGGATTTGCAAAGGGATTGCGCGACGGCGAACAGGCAGTTCTCCAAAACCTTCAACCCCAAGCTCTCGTGGAGCAAGTTCCATCGACATTGTCTTCGGAGTCGGTTCAGTTCGATGAGGAGCAACGTGAAGTCGCATACAATGAAGGTGTGCAGGCAGGGCTCGAGCAGGGACGAAATGCAGCCCAGCAGGAAGCAGAACAGAAATACAACCATTCGATGGAATTGTTCACCAAGGCGTTGTCTGAATTGCAGCATCTGAAAGGCGAATTGCTCTCGACGGGGAAGGAAATTTTCGCCGAGATCGCCCAGATGTGTGCAGACAAGGTTTTGCGCCGTCACATTCAATGGAATGATCAAGCGCTGCGCAGTGTTTTTGAGGCAGCCATGGGGCAATTCCAGGCTCAGGATGAACTTAAAATTGAAATGCATCCCGAAGATATCGCCCGACTGGAAAATCAAATTCCGGAAAACCAACGAACCCGTCTACGGCTTGTGGGCAACAGCAAACTGGAACGCGGTGACATCAAGATTGAAGCCAACAATGAGGTTGTCTCGTTCGACATCCAGCGCACTGTCGAGTCGGTCATCGATTCGATCAAGGATGAGTTGTTCGAGGAAGTCAAAAAGGATGATTCAACTGAGAAGGCGGGTTGAGCATGTTTGCACCCGACGCTCTTCAACGTCTTCGCAATGCGCGTCCCAACCTGGCACGTGAACCACTTGTTCTCGACAAGCTTGGCAAGGTTCTGGAAGTGGTGGGAACCATCGTTGAGGCAAACCTTCCAGGTGCGCCATTGGGTGCTTTGGTGCGCATATTCGACAACAAGCGAACTTACACCATCGATGGTGAGGTCGTTGGTTTTCGCCGTGACCGCGCCTTGATCATCCCCTTTTCAGATCCCACCGGAGTTTGCGCGAATGCGCTGGTTCAATGCGTTGAGCGTGAGCCCAAAATCCGAGTTGGTCCACACCTGATCGGGAGAATTGTCGACCCTTACCTCAAGCCGATGATCGGCGATGCGATTCCGGCGATGTCGGGAGTTCCTTGGTCGATTGTCCGCGAGCCGCTCAATCCGCTTTTGCGCAGACGTATCGATCAACCGCTTGATCTTGGTGTTCGAACTCTCAATTCGGTTCTGACGTGCGGCGAAGGCCAACGTGTTGGGATTATGGCTGGTTCGGGTGTGGGGAAGAGCGTGCTTTTGGGCATGATTGCCCGATACACCCAAGCTGATCTCAACGTCATTGCCTTGATTGGTGAACGAGGGCGCGAGGTGCGCGAGTTTCTGGAAGAGAATCTCGGTGCTGATGGTCTGGCGCGCAGCGTCGTGGTTGTGTCTACAGGTGATCAAAGCCCGCTTGCCCGAATCCGCGCAGCTCACGTTGCAACTGCGATTGCAGATTATTTCCGCCAGACGGGAAAAAAAGTTCTGCTGATGATGGACTCGCTGACTCGCGTGGCGATGGCCCAGCGTGAAATTGGACTTGCGGTGGGTGAGCCGCCAACCACAAAAGGCTACACCCCTTCAGTCTTTTCAATGCTTCCGCGGCTACTGGAGCAGGCGGGAAACTCCGACACCGACGGGTCCATCACCGGAATCTACACTGTTCTTGTTGACGGAGATGATTTCAACGACCCCGTGACAGATGCCGCTCGAAGTATTCTGGATGGTCACGTGAATCTTTCGCGGCAACTTGCGGCGCGCAACCATTTTCCAGCAATAGATGTTCTGACAAGCGCAAGCCGTGTGATGATCGATATCACCGACAAACGTCATCAGATGGCGGCGAGCAATCTTCGTGAATTGATGGCCACATATCAAAAGAACGAGGACTTGATTTCGATTGGTGCCTACAACCAGGGTGCGAACCCGAAAATTGATCGTGCCATTCAGATGCAGCCGAGGATAGAAAAGTTTCTCCGTCAGGGACGAAACGAAATGTCGGCTTTCAATGATTCTCTGCAAGAACTCTATGAACTTGTGGAGCTTGAATGAGTCGATTCGTCTTCAAACTCCAACGTGTGCTCGACATGCGCCTTCAGGCTGTCGACGAGGCGCAGGCTTACCTTGAGAATTGTCGCAAGGTGGTTGCTGAGCTCAGAAGGCTTCTGTTGGAACAACGGGACGAGTATGTGTCTGAGCGTGACCAAATGAACGAAGCCTTGCGCAATGGTGAGTACTACAAGCATTCGACATTTGAACAAAGCCTTGAATCCCGGAAAGCAAAAATGCTTGAACTTTTGCAGGCAATCAAAGTTGCCGAGCAGGATGTGGACATTGCCGAACAGCATTTGATTGCATGTCGAAGAAATCTCAAGGTCATGGAAAATTTTCGTGACAAGAAGGCACTTGAATTCGCCCAGCAAGAAGAGATCAAGGAGCGCAAGTTTCTGGATGAACAGGCAACATTGCGCCACCAGAGGGCCATCTTCGACAGCTCGCGTTGAAAGGCGAAAGGACCGGTTATGAAGGCATTACATTTGTTGTTTGGCGCAAAGGCCGTGGCACTGATGGGTTTGGGTGGATTTATGTATGCCAACTATCAGGCCAAAGCCCAAAGCCAAACAGAAACAGTGGCCGAAGAGGCCAAAAAAGATGAAGGCAAGGCAGCGATTCCCGAGATTCCCGAAAAAGGTTTGACGTTGTCGAAGGCGGCTGAACTGCGCAATCAATTGTTGTTGATGCGCAAAGATATTGAGCAGAAGACGGAAAAACTCAACGTCGCCAAGCAAGGCTATGATCGGTCGAAGACGGATATTGAGAACAAGCTTCGACGCATCGAGGAGGAAAGAAAACTCCTTGAGGAAACCCTGCAGAAAGAGCGCAAAGCAAAAGAAGAGCGACTTTCAGAAGCACTCGAATTTGTCGCAAAAATGGAACCCAAAAAGGCAGCACCGTTGCTCGAGAGCATGGACCGTGACCTTGTCATGCAACTGCTTCGCAAACTGCCACCCCGACAGGTGACCAAATTGCTTGAAGCCGTGAATCCCAAAAAGGCGACAGAGCTTTTGGAATATTATACGCGTATCCGTTCGGGTCGAGAGTACGAGCTCTTCCGTGAATTGGGACTGTGTCAAGGCAATGGAGGCGACGAAAGTGGCAACGAGAAACCAGCCAACGAAAAGAGCGGAGCAGCGCAGCCGAACGGATCGGGAGGAGCGCCCGCGCTCCCCGGAGGCGCCCCGGCGGCGTCGGTCGGAGGAGACTCCAAGTCCGCAGCCGCTGCCGGAGCCGCGCCCACGCCGGTCGGATCTCCCGCAGCCGCAGCCACGGGCAGCGAATCCGGAGACAAGTCCAAGACCGCAGCCGCGCCGCTTCCAGCAGGGACGCCCGCTGCGGCAGCCCAGGGAGCGTCTGCCGAACCGACCACTGTTCGATGAAGTTTCCGGCACTTTCTTTGTGAGCACGGCCGCAGGGCTTGAAGCTGAACTTGTTGCCGAAATTGAAGAACTGGCTGAAGATTTGAAGGTGAATCTTGCTGAACCGCCCAAGGCTGCGAGTGCAGGAGTGGTCTTGCGAGCGCCGTGGACTTTCGCCATTGCAATGAATTTTTCGCTGCGTTGCGCGAGCCGCGTGCTGTGCGAAATACTTGAATGTGAAGTTGAGTCCCTGGACGACGTTTATCGGCAAGTGGAAAGATTGAATTGGCCAGGGTTCTTCTCAATCGACAAAACCTTTTCAGTGAATTCCAATGCAACCGACACTCCCATCAAGACTCCTTCACTGACCCTCAAGATCAAGGATGCCCTGGTAGATTCCTTTCGTCGTCAAACCCGCGAGCGTCCGAGTGTCGATAAAGATGCTCCTCAGGTGCGGGTGATGGCGCGTCTGCACCGAAGAACTCTGACTGTCAGTCTCGACACCACCGGGGTTCCCTTGGCACAACGCGGCTATCGCGTTGCCGGCGGTGATGCGCCTTTGAATGAACTGCTGGCTGCCGGATTGGTGAGAATGACCGGATGGAATCTGCTCTGTCGTGAGCTCCGGAAAAATGAACCGCAGAAAATATATTTCTCGCGCGTTGATTCGCCCGACAAGGCGAGCGCCACCAAAACTCCCAAGGCTGGCAAAGCCGACGATGAAACATCAGCAGAAAAACGTCGGATTCCGGCAGAGATTCCTCTCGTTCCCGAGTTTTTTGATCCGATGTGTGGAACCGGAACTTTTTCGATTGAAGCGGCGCTGCAATTGCTCAACCGTCGTCCGCAAATTGAACGAAAGTTTTTTGCATACATGGCGCTGAAGACTTTTCCAGAATCTGCGCTTCGCCAGTCGGAAAGCATTCGTCGGCTTGTGAGGTCGCAGGAGATCTCGATTGTCGATGCGTTCGACAAGATTTCGCGATACCGTCGGCACGCCATGGGCAAAAGCGATTCCGCATCTGGCCTGGCGATTCCAATTTACTGCAGCGATATTGATTCCGCAGCGGTTGCCTCTGCACGACGTAATGCCGAAGCGGCAGGAGTCGGCAAGCTCATTCGTTTTGAGCGTGCTGATGCAAAGAAGTTTGAAGCGCCCGCCGCAGAGGGGATTCTGGTGATGAATCCACCGTATGGAGTGCGTCTGGGTGAGGAAGAGCAGCTCAAAGCATTCTACAAAACGCTGGGCGACAATTTGAAGAAGAACTGCCGCGGCTGGCAGGCTTGGATTCTTGCCGGAAGCGATGGCTTGGCGAACAGCGTGGGATTGCGCGCCACTCGTCGAAAGAAGGTTTACAACGGTGGCATCGAGTGCACTTGGTTACAGTACGTCCTCTTTTGAGATGCGGTGCATCTTGATGAGGTTTGTCGGTTGCATCGATGCCAGCGGAATTCCACCTGTGATGACCAGAAGGTCACCTTCTTTTGCAATTCCTCTCTGGACGATCGTTTTTGCGATTTCGTGAAGGGCCCCATCGGTGTCGAAGAACATGGTGTTCTGCAGACCCGTGACGCCGCGCACAAGACTCAATTTGCGCACAACATCAGGACGTGGACTCAGCGCAATGACGGGCGTTTGCGGGCGATATTTTGCAACCGTGCGGGCAATGTTGCCTGTCAGGGTGAGGCAAACAATGGCCGACGCTTTGCAAGAGTCGCCCAGTTCCACAGCAGTGCGGGCAACCACTTCGGGTGTCGCACTCGAGTGAAAGAGGCTTGCATTCTCATCACCCGTAAGAAGCATCCCGGATTCTTCGACCCGCGAGAGAATATCCCGCATGGTGTTGACCACGTGACTGGGGTGCCGGCCGGAAGCCGATTCTCCCGACAACATGGTTGCATCGGCCAGGTCAAAAACCGCATTTGCCACGTCGGAAATTTCAGCCTTGGTCGGAACATGGTTTTCAATCATCGAGTCGAGCATCTGGGTTGCAACAATGACAGGTTTTCCGTGTGCACGCGCTGACCTGACGATGCGCTTCTGGTAAGCAGAGACGTTTGCGAAACCGCATTCTACACCAAGGTCTCCGCGCGCAACCATGATTGCATCCGAGACTTTGCAGATTTCGTCGATATTCTCGACCGCGCTGAGCATTTCGATTTTTGAAACAACCGGAATATCGGAACCGAGCGCACGCAGCATCTGCTTCAATTTGAGAACGTCACCTGCGGTGCGGACGAAAGAGAGCGCAACGTAGTCGACTCCCTGCGAAACTCCGAAGAGAAGATCGCGTGTGTCTTTTTCAGTTGTTGACGGGATGCTGAGTTTGCTGTCGGGAAAATTCACCCCTTTGCGTGATTTGAGCAAACCACCATGCACAACCTCGCAGTCCACCATGGAATCGCGGATGCCAATCACTGTCATTCCCAGAAGTCCGTCGTCCAGCAAAATCTTCGCGCCCACATGTGTGTCGGCTGCGAGCTCCCGATAGTCGATTGGAATGTTGTCGTCGGTTTGTTCGAGGCCGTAGACGAGGGTGATGTGTTGGCCTTTGGTCAGCGTGGTTGATCCACCGCGCAACTTGCCAACGCGGATCTTTGGCCCTTGAAGGTCCTGAAGAATGGCCACCGGTTTGTTCTTTTCGCGCGAGAGCTCACGGATGAACGCGATGTTTTGCGCATGGGTACTGTGCTCACCATGCGAGAAATTGAGTCGTGCCACGTTCATTCCGGCATCCATCAATGCAGAAATGGTGTCGCGGGTGCTGCTGGAGGGACCCAGAGTGCAGACGATTTTCGTGCGAGGTGAATTGATGGCAGAAGGCATCAGCAGGTCTCCCCTTCATTTTTGTCGTTGAGCGTTCCGCCGGTGTTGTGCCGGAGCGAGATGATGTTTTCAATCTGGGCCTCCGATTCGTTGAGCCGGGCCCGGAGTGCGTCGATGGTCTCGAAGCCTCCCTTGAGCAGCGATGCTATCTCATCCAGCGATGTTGAATCTTGCTCGAGCGAGCCAAGGATGCGCTGGAGCTCGCTTTGCAAATCCTTGTATGACGCGGCATTTTTACTTTCCATGGGAACCCCGGGCGTGCTCGGTTGGTTTAGTTCGGGCCTCAACCATGTACTCCATTTCCTCGGATGGCAAGGGGGTATGGCGAATGGCTTCGACCTTCATGTCGACTAAAACTTGGGCGTTTTGGGCGCTACTCCACAATTGCACCTGGACATTCTTCGGTGGCTCAGATGTGAGAAAGTCATCTGCCGTGATGTGACGACCAAGTTGACCCGTGGCAGGGTCACTCACACGGACGGACGAGTAACCCATCTTCAGTGGTCTTGCTGCGGTGTTGCGAACAAGGCGCAAAGCGCGCGCTGCGGTCTGGAGTTTATCGGTTTCACGGTCCAGGCGCAGGCGCACCGCCTGTTCGATTCTGAGTTCAAACTTGTCGAGCGATTGTTTCTCGCGGGCCACCCGAAGTTGAGCGCTGCGGGCAGCCCTCTCAAGGCGGGCCAGTTGCCTGTCGAATCCGACGGCAACGAGATTTGTCAGATGCCGGGCTGCTCCGGTGGGTGTCTTTTCTGCAATCGAGGCAACTTCATCGGCAATGCTGACATCCTCGAAATGGCCAATCGCAGTCATGACAGGAATATTTGAATAAGCGATGGATTTACAGATTTCCAAATCATCAAACCAGCGCAGATCCAGGCGCGAACCTCCTCCACGCGTAATCACGACACAGTCGAATTGTTCCTGGCCATTGCCATTGATCATTTCCAAGGCTGAAGTGACGGTGTCACGAACCTTTTCGCCCTGCATGAGACAATCAAACAACGTGACCCGAAAAGCCAATCCTGACAGTTTCAATTCATCAACAAAGTCGGTTTGCGCACGCGAACCTGCGGCGGTGACAAGAGCCACCTTCAATGGAAAATCGGGCCAACGGCAGAAGCTCCTTTGCCGATCGTAAAGACCTCGTCGTTTGAGTTCACGAACAATCGATTGCCTTTTCAATGCAAGGTCGCCAAGCGTGAATTGAGGGTCGACATCATTGACAATCAGATTGATGCGCGAGCCTTCTTTGCGGAAATCACAGTTGACCTTGAGTTTGACTTTGACGCCGTCTGCAAGAGGAAATTCTGCAAGCTTGTCGGCAAGCATTCGGGCTTTTCCTGCCCACAGACAACAAGGAACAGAGGCAGCTTTTCCAGAAATTAAAGCTCTTTGATCGTCTGGCTCCGGTTCAGTGAGTTCGAAAAAAAAGTGACCTGATGAACTTTTGAGAGATGAAATTTCACCAACAATCCAGAAGTCGAAATTCAGATGTTGACGAAACAGTCGCTCAACAAATTGCGTGAATTGCGACACCGTCCAGGCTGAATCAGCTTCCGTCGAGACGACCGCTTCATCACCCTGAACTTCGACGCGGGCTTGAATTGACGGTGCGGCAGAAGCTTGAAGGAATCCCAAGAACTCAAGTTTCTTGGGGAGCAAATCTGTTGATCTCAGGAACCAGCATTTCTGACTGCCATCGTACCTGGCACCCAGTTTCTTGAGTTCCTCTTTGATACTGAACGTATCTCCGCTCAATTTCAGGAGTTCGCCTTCCTGCTCGAAGATTCTTCTGCCGGCCATTGGAAAACCTCTATTTGCCGCTGGGTTTGTCCAGGTCTGCACGCGGCGTCTGTGGCTGGGCGGGGTGCCCCAGTTTGTCTGCAAATGCAAAGACGGCTCGTGAACCCGGTATTCCGCCAAGGAACCTTTCCGTCCAGATGACGACCGAACTTTGTCGAGCAGCATCTTTGTCGGCTGTGGTGAGCGAGACGGTCGCGTCGAGTATCTGCGCACCGGTGAGCTCGAGTGTTTCCGGAGAGCGCCACAAGAATCCCCGGATGGGCAAAGCGAATTCACCAAGACCGATTTTTTCACGGGCAATGGCCTGGTTGTTGAGTCGTGGAACGATTCGCAATCTGGTTGCCGTGGTGATTCTTCCCTCAAGAAGGCACTGGATGTGCCATTGGTTCTGAGCCGAGCGTCTTCCCAGAATATGATATGTTTTCAGAGCAGACGATGACTCCTCCCGCACCTCCACCTTGGGATCAAGTTGAGCATGCTCGCTCTCTGATTCGCAGCCCAGGGGGTGGAGGTTTGTCGACAAACTCACAGACAGAAGTTCATCTTTTTCGTTGTTGTTTGGAAAGAGAACGTGCAAGCCGTGGAGTCTTGAGCGGCGGCGCTCAACAATCGATTTTTCCTGGACTGTGTGAATCTGTTCAGGTTCGGCGTGAAACAAAGGACGCACAAGCTTGTTTTCACGATGCGGAATCTGGTCCACCAACCAGCCATTTGATGTGAGTGTGGTGATGGAATCATGGCTGAATTGAACAACCGGTGAACTCTCGAAATCGAGTCCCTCCGTGAGTTTGGCCAGTTCGACACTGCGCTCTTTGCCAAAGCTCAACCGTTCCAGCAGGCGCGCTGCCGAGACCTGCGAGAGGGTTGAAGTGATTGTGTGGACATCTTCTTTTTGAGCATTTTCAAGGTTAAAGTTGTTGACACTGAAGAGTGCTTCACCGCGCACAAGTGACTTTTTGCTTTCCGGAGTAGAGCCGAGCCGGATGGGAGTGTTGTTCTGGTGAAGAAAAATCGCAATGTTTGCGTTTCCTGAGGTCACGTAAAACGAGCCAATGATTTTAGCCAACCACTCATCCATCTGGATGAGTTTTTCGCGATTCCTGAGGGCGAGGTCGCGCCCACCCATTATTTCCCGAAGTCCGCCAACCAGCCAACGAGGAATTGATTCTCCTTGTTCAAATGCAGTAGTCCAGTTCAATCTGAAATAGTCTGCAGGAAAATCAGTCTCAACAAACAGTGCTCCGTTGTCGGTCATGAATTCGTCATTGCGGATGGCATCCGATGTCGAGGCAATTTCCTCACTGCGGCGGATCGCAAATGTCGCAGTGAATTCATTTTTAACTGTCTCCTGGACGGGACAAACGTCAGGACACGAACGGCCCACATGACTCAACGTCAAATGCCTCAATGACCCACCGCGTTCAGAGTATTTGCGCAACATCACCGGTTCGGCAACAATCATCTCCTTGAGCCTTTGGTTGTCCAGAGTTGCACCCAGTTCCAACGGGCTGTGCAAAGTCAGCAAAGATTTGAAGCTGAGGTCAATGGAATCCGCAGGCGGCACGACGTTCGTCAAATGAATGGTTGAGTGACTCCCGGATGTAGCGTTTTTCAGGGCTTTGATGGTTTTGTTCAGGTCGGTGAGCGTTCCTGCCAAAGAATCAATCAAAATCACCAATGACCTGGGATTCAAATTCTTGCTGTCCGTTTCGCCTGCGGTTGGCTGAAAACCGTCAACAACCAGCAGTCCGGATGTGGCGCTGGGCCATTCGATGGTGAAGGCTTTCTCGCCGCGGCGAGCAAATTCTCCGACTGCCGGGATGTCGAGATCAATGGCTTGCCCTTTGGGATCGATCTCCAAAATCGAACGTTCCGCATGCGCAAATCCATAATTCAAAATCAGCGGTGCATCCATTCGGTCTTGCGTTGCAGCAACTGACCTGAGCCTGATTTTCCAAGGTTTTCCAATAAAGCCCGCGGGAGGATATGAAAGACTCAGTTTTTCACCTGGCAGAAGTGGCAAAACCTTCTTTTGAACAAATGTATTGCTGTCTTTGAGCAACACCTCTTTGAGGTCGAAAAAGAATTCATTGTCGCCGCGCTGGTTGAGAGTGATTTTCGACTTTCCAAGTTTCAGAATTTTTTGCAGGTCATCCTGTCGGCTGCTTTTGATTTGGCTTTCGATTTGCCACGCAGGAGGATTGAATCTTTGTCCCCAACGAAAATGAAAGCCAGCATGTGAACGGGTATCTGGTGTGTTGTTGTTGTTTACGTTGATGGCCGGACTTTCCCAGCCTCTGACTTTGTTCCGTGCAGCATTCAGGGTGGTGTAAAAAGTGTTCGTTGGTTCGGTTGAGCGTGAGCCCAGAGAGAAAAATGAGGTCAGGCCAAGCAATGCGATCAACAGAAGAGTCCAGAAGATGACCCGTGCATCCCTGTCGTTGTTGCGAGCTCCGCGTGTCGTGACTCGGAATTTGCCTTTTGCACTCATTCTTCTTCGTCCTCCTCCAGACTTGCAGGTACGGCAGAAGTCGACTGGTCGAGTGCCTCGTTTTCCTGTTCGCTGGTCGTCTCGAGAATTGAAGGGTTGGTTTTGATTGACTTGACGGGCAGCCCTGTGAGCAATGTTCGGAAAGCGGAACTGTCGCGCAGAGAAACATCTTTGTAGACGCTTTCCGTAAGAAGGTCACGGGCGTTCTTGAGACACTCCTGCAGGTCTATTGCGTTTTCAGGGGACGGAAGATTTTCTTTTTCAAAATCCTCATAGGTCAATTGTGGAAGTCTGTTTTCGGTGGCGCGAAGATTCAGGCTGACCTTGACGAGCAGGCGATGTCCATTTGCCGAGGCGACATTCTGACAAATCACGTGCCGCTTCGAATTGACAATGGTTTTTCTCAGTAGATTTGAATTCAAAACGAATTTTGAGTTTGCGTTTGATTTTATCGAATCAGATTTCAAGTCAGGTGGCAGTGTCGCGACACTGAGTGAAGTCTGTGAGTCAGTGAATTCCGAGTAAAAGAGAGGAGAGTCTTTAACCTCGGTGTTCTCTTGGGTTCTGAGCAGATCGGCAACTGAACTCTGACTTCTTTGACCCGGAGAATCGAGTGTCAGGTCGGTGAACTGCGATTTGGTCTGACCATCAAAGCGCAAAAATGCGGTTGTGGATTCACCCTTGTCGGACAATCCCAATAAAAATGTCTGATGAAATTGGTCAAGTTTTGTGTTGTTCAGGAATGCCCAATGCGACTTGATGATTTCGAATGTGTTTCGTGTCGACTGGTCCCAGGACTTGAAATCATCCGGAAGATCGAAAATCGAGTGATCATGAGTCAGCAGCTTTGGCGACACCCAGATGACGAACGTCTTGAGTTCATGGTTCCGGAGCCGCGCGGTTATTTTTTCCGAGGTTTGCTGAAGATGGTGATGCAGTGAAAGAAAACGATTCGAGCAAGTAGCGTATGGAGTCAGTCCATTTTCAAACAATCTTGGAGTCAGGGCGAATGGAATGACGGAGACCTGGAAGTGTCCAATTTTGGCCAACTGTTTCGGGTTCTGACCGCACCGTTCACCTTCTGTTGCGCCGCCAACGAGTGCATCGAGGGGGGAAGCACCACCAATTGAAAGGGCATGAATCGAATGTCCTCTCGGGAATGTTTTGTGGGTGATTGCCTTCCATGTTGTGGTCAAGACTTCTGTGTCGATAAAGTCATGTCTGACGCCGTGCATGTTGGGTTCGATGCCA
>JBDLRR010000214.1:0-11279 GCA_039799985.1 Pseudomonadota bacterium
CCGAGGCGTTCAACCGCCAGGATTTTCCAAAAGTTGCTGAAATTCAGATGGATATTGTCAAACTCGACAACAAAATTGCAGAATTGCGCAGAAACTGGGACGCCACCATCAAGCCCGAGGACAAAATTGTCAGTTCCGACGATATTGCTGAATTGATTTCAAAAACAACCGGTATCCCGGTGCGTCGACTTCAGGCGGAAGACATGTCGAAGTTGGCGAGTATCGAGGTTGAGCTTGGCAAACGCGTGATTGGTCAGCCCCATGCAGTTGAAGCAGTTGCCAACGCTTTGAGAAGAAATCGAGTAGGACTGCGCGAACGGCGCGCACCCATCGGTTCATTTTTGTTTTTGGGGCCAACGGGTGTCGGTAAAACTGAACTCGCCAAGGCACTCGCAGAATTTGTGCTCAATGATGAAGGACGGTTGATTCGTTTTGACATGAGTGAATTCATGGAACGGCACGAATCTGCAAAGTTGATCGGCTCGCCGCCGGGCTACGTTGGATACGGCGAGGGTGGGCAATTGACCGAAAAGGTCAAAAGACAACCGTACAGCGTCTTGTTGTTTGATGAGATCGAAAAGGCACATCCCGATACGTTCAACATTTTTCTACAACTCCTCGACGATGGTCGACTGACAGACGCCGAAGGGCAGACGATCAATTTCGAGAACACGTTGGTTGTGTTCACAAGCAACGTGGGCAGTGAGCATATTGTTGCCAACAAACGCGCGATGGGGCTCAGCACCGACGATCGTGAATTGAGTGACGAAGAGGTCGACAAGCTGGTCAAGGAAGAACTCAGAAAATCGTTCAAGCCGGAATTTCTCAACAGGCTCGATGAAATTATCGTGTTCAGGAAATTGGACAGGAATTCCGTGGAAAAGATTCTCGACATTCATCTGGGTGATTTGGCCAAACGTTTGGTCAAGCAAGGTCTTAAACTCGAAGTTGCACAGGATGCGCGGCGATGGTTGGCCGAAAATGGCTTTGATCCTCTTTATGGTGCGCGACCATTGCGCAGGCTGATAGAACACGAACTCGAAAATAAAATTGCCCAGGAAATTGTTCGAACAGGCCGCAACAAAGAGACGGGGCTGGTCAACGGTCGTGATTTGCAGGTTGCCACGAGCAGCGCTGAGCTTGGTCGTTTGAGTGTGCGTATTTCCTAGTGTTATTGATGTGTTGTTAAAAATGCGCTCAGGTCAGCACTCGACCTGCCGATCCTTCCAACAGGAAACGCAGGTGGCGGGGGATCCGGTCTAATGAACGCAAAACAACCACCGATCCGCGAAGAAACACGGAATCGATGCGTTATAGTGCCTTTAAACGATGCTTTGAGCCAGCGGCTCGCCCCGATCAGTTTGGAACATTTTCATTTTCTGCACGACGTTCAAAAGATTGATTTTTCGATTTTTGTTGTGGTTGAGAATTGGCTGATTGAATTCATCAAGCCCAAGGAATTCTCCAAGGAATTGTTGGATGAAATCTGGATGGCTTGTCTCAAGCCCAAGGGTTCATTTCGGGTCTGTTTGTGGAAACAAGACAAACCAAAATTTGAGGCTGTCATCAATCAAATCCGCAGCAAGAAACTGGCACGGCTGATGGCATACGTGCCGCACATGGACAAAAAAACTGTTGATTTGTACAACAACCTAAGCGCTTCCAGTCAGCTCGTCGTCAACGGCGGTATTGACGAAGAAGTTGTTGCCCGGGTGCGGGCGAGCGCTTCGTTGCTGGTCTCGTCTGTCATCGACTCGCAGGCTGCATTGTTCACTCTGAGCAAGATGATTTCTTGTGACCCGACTCTTTATGACCATAGCGCCTCGGTCGCCATGTTGTGTGCCATCATTGCCCAAGAAATGGTGGACAAACCGATGTCCGACAAAGAAGTGATGATGGTTGCTGAGTGCGGACTTTTTCATGATGCAGGAAAAACCTGTGTGCCATCAGAGGTTCTCAACAAGCCTGGCAAGCTGACTCCCGAGGAGTTTGACGAAATCAAGAAGCATACGGTTTACGGGCGTGACGAATTGACCAAGTCCAAGGACGGAGGTGCGCCGATCGATGATCAGATCATCCGTGTCGCCTACGAGCATCATGAGAAATTCAATGGTCGCGGTTATCCCGAAGGCCGTGCAGGTCGACTCGAGTCGGATGCTGAAAAAGGAATTCACCTCTATAGCCGGATTTGCATGATTGCCGATGTTTACAGTGCGTTGCTTATGAAGCGGGTCTATAAGGAGGCGTTTGAGCCTGGCCAGGCTTTGAAAATCATGATCGAGTCCAACGAGGATTACGATCCAGTCGTGTTCAAACCGTTCGTGAGCATGGTGGTCGACAGCGTCAAGAAGTTCCAAAATATGCCCGCACCCCAATCGACCTTGAATTACTCGAATGACGTCAAGGGAAAAATCATTCAATTGGATGGCAATAAATCGCTTGCTGAAGCTATGAAAGGCAATTCAAGCGACCGGGATAAAGAAACTTCGCCTGCTCCGGTTCGCAAGGGAGCCTGAAAGCACCTTCAGGTTCGAGGCTTGCGTTGGAAAGTTCTTCACGCGGACTTCAAGCCTGAGGTTGTCGCCCAAAGCCTCCGGGCGACGAACGGCGCAGGACAAGACGCAATTGTTCCTGGATTTGTTCGACATTCCAATTCTTGTTCAGTTGCTCACCCATGGCTTTCAAGAGAGCGGCAGCGTGTGAAGAGAGATCCTCGAGGTGTCCTTCGACGCTTTTTTCCAGTGAATCCGCAACTTCAAAGTTCATTTGCCCAAAAAGCGCCGCAACCCTGAGTTCATTTGAGCCGGGAAAAGCGAGCTTTTGGCAAGTCTCCGAAGTGAGTTTTGCGGTGGCCTGAAGATTGAGGTTGAGCTTACTGCCAAACCCACTGGGAGAGGTGGAAAGGCAATGGATTTGCACCTGCCATTCGAGTCGTCCGCCAGCACTCCGCACCGTTTTTTCTTCAAGAAGCCAAGGAAATCGCTGGAGTGGAACTCCGCGAAACGAGTCCCGTGGGGTGGAAGTCTCGAATTCCTCGTACCGGCGGTTCTTCAATACAGGCATGTTTTGTCCTCCACAGCCTCAAAATAGCTATTTTCAAGGGCGAAAGGAGGCATCATTTTTGCCCCTCAGGCGGCCGGGTTGACGGCGAATTTCCTTGACAGCGCGGGTGCTTGGGATAAGACGCGCGTTCACTCGCAATTGTGTTCCGAGTCCTTTCCGGAGGGTACGAAAAAATGGCCACCCAAAACATCCAAGACGCCTTTCAAAAATACGGGATTGACGGATGGAGTTCCGGATATTTCGGGGTCTCGAGTCGTGGCACAGTGCAAGTGCACCCATTCGGCAATGAGGAAGTGTCGCTGGACCTCAACCGCATTATCGAATTTGCTTCTGAACGACGCATCCAGACACCAATGATTTTGCGTTTTCCACAGATTCTGGACACCCAACTGACGCGCCTTCATACGGCATTCCGCAATGCGATGGACGAGTTCAAGTACAGCGGCGACTTGCGATGCGTGTTTCCGTTCAAAGTCAATCAGCGCAAAGAATTCATTGATGCGTTGGTGAAAAGTGGTCGCAAGCATGCATACGGGCTTGAAGTCGGAACCAAAGCCGAATTGTTCGCCGCGCTCAGCTATGAACTTCATCCGGACGCGCTTGTTGTTTGCAATGGTTTCAAGGATTCGCACTATATCGAGCTTGCGTTCGAAGCCAAACGGATGGGCAAGAATGTGGTTCTTGTTATTGAAGGAACAGATGAGCTCAAGTTCATCATTGAATATTCCAAGCAGGTCGGTTTTTGTGTTGATATTGGCCTGCGTGCAAAACTTTATTCAAAAGGCTCCGGTCTTTGGGAAAAGTCCTCGGGAACTGAGAGCAAATTTGGCTTGAGTTCGGTTGAAATGATGGAAGCTTTGTGGCTCATCGAAGAAGCTGGACTCAAAGGCTCTCTTGCCATGGTCCACTACCACATTGGTTCGCAGATCACCGAAATCAAGCGGGTCAAGAACGCGATGAAGGAGGCCAGTCGGGTTTTCTCCAAAATCTATAAAAATGGATTCAACCTTCGCTATTTGAACATTGGCGGTGGCATTGGCGTCGATTATGACGGCTCCAAGACGAGCTTTTACGCAAGTGCAAATTACACACTTCAAGAGTTTGCCAACGACGTTGTCTATCTGGTGCAGGAAGTGTGTCAGTCTGAAAATTGTCCTCCACCCACGATTGTCAGTGAAAGCGGCCGTGCCGTGGCAGCCTACCATGCGGTTCTTGTGACAGACGTGCGTGAAGTTGAGAAAATGGGTGGCGACATCCAGGAAGTATCTATCGAATCCACCGACCACAAGTTGTTGCGTGATTTGATGAACGTCTATGTGCAGATGACCAGCAAGAATTACGTGGAATTTTATCACGACTCCATCGAATACCGCGATGAACTTTTCACGCTTTTTGGTTTGGGCTACCTGAGCATCGAAGAGCGTGCCAAGGCTGAGGTCATCGTCAACGAGATTGCCAACAAGGCTCTCCACTATCACGCGATGGCAGGCGTACAGCTTGAAGAATTTGAAGAGTTGGCAAAGAGCCGGACCAGCAAATATCTGGCAAACTTTTCCATCTTCCAGTCGATTCCCGATTCATGGAGTATCGAGCAGCTCTTTCCGGTGATGCCGTTGTCGCGTCTGAACGAAAGGACGAGCAAGACAGGCGTCATCATGGACATCACCTGCGACTCCGACGGTTGCCTCGACAAATTCGTCGACAAACGCGACGTCAAGCCTTCTTTGGAATTGCACGTTCCCCAATCAGATACGCCGTATTACATCGGTTTCTTCCTGGTGGGTGCTTATCAGGAAGCTTTGGGCAACAACCACAATCTTTTTGGTGCCGTCAACGAGCTCATCGTCGAGATTGATCCCGAAGGGCAAATGCAGCGGGTCGAAGAGGTCAAGGGCGAGGACGTTGGCGAATTGCTCAGGGTGATGAACTACACCGACGAGGGAATCTTGTCGGGTTATACAGCACAGTTGAACAATCGGGTTCAGGCCAATAAGCTGTCTCAGTCCGATGCGGATCAGATTTTGGCAATGGTCAGAGGTTACTTCTCCGAATATCCTTATCTTCTGGTCAAACGCCGGCTCGAAATCATCGGATGAGACATCACACTGAAGTGTTGTCAAACGCCTGAAAAGGATTTCGTTCATGATTGCCAGC
Organism: Pseudomonadota bacterium; assembly: GCA_039799985.1. Taxonomy (GTDB): domain Bacteria; phylum Bdellovibrionota_B; class Oligoflexia; order Silvanigrellales; family Silvanigrellaceae; genus RFOM01. The sequence continues at coordinate 5,218 of JBDLRR010000214.1, forward strand.
ACTCGTTTGTCTCTGCTTTCGGTTGTGGGATTTTTTTCTTTGGCAGCCTCTGCCCAGGATCAAACCGTGGTGCGTAGCCGCGCTGCGGACCAGACCAAGTTGTCGCTGACCGTCTACTCAAATGGGCGGGCGATGATCCGCGACAACCGAAAAATCAATTTCGACAAAGGTCGGATCGTTCTGGAGTTTCAGGATGTGAGCGCGCAGATGCGTTCCGAAACAGCCCAATTCAAGGCTGTTTCAGCTTCGTCCGAAATCACTGTGCTGGAACAAAATCTCGAGTTTGATTTGCTGTCGCCTTCAAAGATGCTTGAAAAATATTTGGGAAAATCGGTATCGATTATCCGCACCCATCCCACGAACGGCAGCGAAACGAGCGAATCAGCAGAGGTCCTTGCGGTTGCAAATGGCGTCGTGCTCAAAACAAAGGATCGCATTGAGACTGGCATTCCTGGACGACTTTCATTCTCGGAAGTGCCGGCAAATCTTCGTGCCGAGCCGACGCTCAGCCTTTTGATCGACAGCAAAAAACGCGGCGAGCGCGAAGTCGAATTGAATTATCTGAGTGACGGCATCACCTGGAAGGCAGACTATATCGCTGAGCTCAACAGCGATGAAGACAGCACTCAACTCACAGGCTTGGTGACTCTCACAAATCAGAGTGGCACAAGCTTTCGCAATGCCCAGCTCCAGTTGATGGGTGGTGATGTTCAAACAGTGGATCGTGGAGCATATCGCGGCAAGGCCCTGTCGCGCTCTGCCGAAATGCCGATGGCGTACATGGCCGAAGCGGATTCTTCAGCCAATATGAGCAGCGATGCTTTTTTTGAGTACCACCTCTATACCCTTCCACGCACAACCAGCGTGATGTCGAACCAAACAAAACAAGTGTCGATGCTTCAAGCAGCCGACGTTGCTTCACGGAAAGAATTGGTCTTCACATCCTCAGGGCAGAACTACTACAACGATCCTTCGGGATCTTTTTCCGAGGAAGGCGCGGAGGTGGAAGCTTCTCCGGATGATGCCGAACTTGGCGCGCCTGTTGGAGGCGGCGTTTTTCTTGTTTTTGAAAACGACAAGCAGTCGCGCCTGGGAATGCCGATGCCTGCGGGCACGGTCAGAGTTTACAAAAAAGACAAAAACAATTTGTCTCAGTTCTTGGGTGAAGATGTCATTCGACATATTCCCGAAGGCGAACGGGTGCGTGTTCGTTTGGGCAGTTCTTTTGATGTGACAGCGCGTCGCAAGCGGACATCATTCAAAAACGTTCCTGTGACTGGAGGATTGAAAAAGGTCGTGAGGAGCACCGAGTCTGGAGTTCGAGTGACCTTCAAAAACGCCAAAAACGTTTCCCAGAAGGTGACTTATCGTGAGGTCATTCCGGGTGAATGGAAGATCATCTCAAGCAATGCTGAATATAAAAAGGTCAGCAAAGACAATGCGGAATGGCAAATATCAGTGCCTGCCAAGGGCAAAGCAAGTCTAGATTACAAAGTTCAGGTGACGCTGTCGCGCTGATTTTGATATAAAAATCAAAAGATTTCAGTATATTGAAAGTCTTTTCTACGGTTCCCAAAACCAGATTCCGATACGCTTCCGTATTCGGGGGCGTTCACTATGTGGAAAGACTGCGTTGGTCGGCAAAAGTCCAAAATGGTTTTGCTTTTGGCTTTTGTTGCTTGGGGCTGCAACAATTCGAGCAGCAGCTCAAAATTACCTGTGGGCAGCAAGAACGCAAACTCTGCTGGCAAACCTTGCCCGAAGCAACTGCTGGGTTCTCAACTGTCCGAGTCTGAATTGGAAGCCCCGGCTTCGTTGGGTCTGACCAGCAATTTGGGCAAGGATCCCAACTTCGATATCAATGCGCAGGAATGGGTCAAATTCATCAAGAATGGTGGATATCTCGACAGCAGCTTCAAGGGTGTTCCGACCCAGATGAAAGAGTTTTCTGACCAAGGAAACACAGCCGGGTTTGTTGATGTTGTCGATATCCCCTATTGCTCCGAAGCTGCGGCGTTGCCAGCCGACAGCAACAGCTGGATAGAGCGTTGTTTGAGTAAACGAGTGCAGAAAATTCTCGAAGACATCGCCGTTCGAAGTGAATTTTTAAAAAAATGGCAAGCTCCGCGCTTGGTCGCAAAGCGATGCACCGCTCATTATTCGATGGATCCTCGCGATCTTGAACTTGCCGGCAATGGAACCCGTCTTCGCATTTGGACTGCCGAACATTGCTATCAGCCGGCCTATACGAAGAGTCTGACGTTGCAAATTTATCTTCCAGAGAAATTGGCAAATCCCGTTTTCAAATTAAACCGGGGAGTTTACGTCCCCATCGCGCTCGAATCTGATGGTGAATCGTGGCGCAAAAAAATCATCGCTGTTGGGGGCGGCGGAGGCCAGGCTTCGGATCCAAGGCTGGCCGAGAAAATACTCATTCTTCGTTCAACAGATGGGCGGTCGTCTTCCTCGTACATTGAAACGGTTGAAAAGTTTTGTGTTGGCCAAGACCTTCCAAAGCTGAAAGGACAAAACCCAAAATACGTCGATTGTTTTTCGATGACAGATGTCGGAACTTTCAAAGGCACCGTTCCAGTCAATCAACCTGCAGTCCAGGGAAAATACATTCTCGAAACTTTGCCTTTGGCCCAGTTGCAGGAAGGTCGCAAAGTCGTACTTGACTGGTTGCGCAGCGAGTCGACAAAAGCAAAGTCGAGTAGTGGAGATTCTCAACTACAAGGGCTTTTTAAAGGCTCAGGCTTCGAAAAACATTTTTCCATGACAAATATGGTTCTTTCGATTTTCGACGGACTGCAACATTCACGGCGTGTGCAGGCATTAGAGTCAGAACTGAATGGTCCTGTGGTCAGCAAAATGCTCGGAAGCTCATTTTCCGCATCAAATTCCACATTAAATTATGATGCTGTCAAATCACGATTGAGACCTTTTCAAAAATATTTCAGTCTCGTTTCAAATGATTTTGCACTGGACTTCGGAACGCCGAATTCTATACCCGGCACACTTGCGCAGATGGCCCTCTGCCCATTCGAAGGTGCGACCGGAGGACTCGTCAACCTGATACCGGGAGTCAACTGTGCTTCCCGGGTCTATCAGCCACCAGACTCTGTAGCTCTCGAAGAGTTGGCACTGAAAGATGAGATTTCCACAAACCTCCTCGATAACCTGCGTCAGAGATTGACTGTGCTGGTGTTCAAATGGGTCAATGGAAAATTGATCGGTGATGCTCCCGGCAGTAATCATCCTCTGCGCGTTCAAGCAACAGATTCCGTGTTCGAGGCGAATCTCAAATTTTTGTCATTTCAAATCAAATTGTGGTTGGACGTGATGCTTCTTCACAAGGAGCCAGGTGGAGGTGTTCCTTTAATCACAGAAATTGCGAAAATTTTTCAGCAAGTTCTTGTTGGCAGCTGCCAAGTCTTGCCACAATCCCAAAGCTGGGGAGGAGCGCTGTTTCCAATTATTGGAAATATCGGAAGTGCAAATGAACCGCTGGCCTTCAAAAAAATATTGCCGGTCAAGCCGGGTTCGGTCCTCAACGTGATGCCCATTGGGATTGCCGACGCCTCGATGTACGGAGGAAATTCCTGCTATGGCAATTTCCTCAGTCCGGGAGGTTTTGGCGAAGTCATGGAAAAGCAGATTGGTCCGAAGCCGACGGATATTGCTTTGATGCCGGCGGATACCGTTTATGGTGTGCGAGTTGACGACAGTCTGGTGAGTCCTGGGCCGAATGCGGATTTGAAGAGGTATGTCAGCAGTCGCGTTGTGTTCAAGTTTGAAGGCGCCAAGGGGGATGCCTTTCAAGCGGCTGGCCCCGGCGACAGTGGCGCTATTTTGTCTTGGGTAGGCATACCTTCATTCGTGCTCACGTCCCACAATGGAGTTCCAGTCAACGGAGTGGTTCTCGCCCAATTGCCGGAGCTCAATGAACCGGTGGCCAATCCGGACAATGGCAGCGGCGGCCTTTGCAACTGAGTGTCGACTGATTTTTGGTCAGATGTCTGGACACCCGACAACGGGTGTCTATTTTTTTGTCAACACTTTTTTCACCGGAAAATAAATTAATTCAGCGATTTCGGATTTGTAACTCTAATAGTTGGGTCTGGAACGGGAATTGCTGAGCCGTTTGCAGGGTGCATGAAGGACTTCGAGAGTCTTTGCAGAGGGAGTAGGACATGAAACTGAAATCCACCATCAAATCTTTTCTTCCGCTCATGGCTGTCGGTACCATTGTTGCGCAATCGGCTTGCGTGAAGAAAAGCTCAGAAGTTGATGCCGAAGTGATGTGGGCTGTCAGTGGTTCTTCCGGTGTTGAAGTGGAGGCAGCTCTTCGCACACAAATTGCCTTCAGACTGAATCTCAAAACAAATCGCGCAACCATGTATAAGAATGGCCTTGCCGTCGATCAGTGGAACATCGCAACAGCCGACGTCAGCGGCGATTGGCACAATGGACAGCCGCAATACACTCCCACCGGAGTCTTCAACGTCGAAGATATGCAAATGTGTCCGTCCTGGTATCCACGCCAGCCTGTGAATCCAAAGACGGGGCGGGTCGTGGGCAGCGAGCAGGAGCGTCAGCAAGTTTTTGCTCAGAACCCACAAATTTATGGTCCTTGCGGATCCAGAAACCCATTGGGCAGATATGTTCTTTGGTTCAACGGCGCCTATGGAATGCACGGCAATTCCAATGAAGAAATTCTCGAATTCATGAATCCCAACGATCGTCGGGTTTCAGGTGGCTGCGTGCGCAATCCGAACGCCAAGATTCGCAGTGTCTTTCACACCGTCCTTGATTCATTTGAATCACTTGGTGGATTTGCTTCGCAAGTTGACTCCATGGAAGGACGTTCACTGGATGATCGCTGGACGCTCACCAAAGGTGTTTCTTCCCTCAGCATGAGAGTCGTTGTCGGCAATTGGTCAGCTGATCCTGCTGTCGGCTCCCGGATTGGAGGAACACCGGTGCAACCGACTCCAGCTCCAACAACGAAGCCGGAGCCCACTCCGACTCCGGTTGTGGTGCCTACGGCAAAACCCCCAGCAACTCCGGTGGCGGCTCCAACATCAACACCAATATCTAATCCATCTTCTGGTCCATTGACGTTTTCTGGCAAAATGAGCTGCAAGATTTCTTCCGTTGACCCAGCATCAGGTGTTGCTCCTGTTTATCTGAACCAGCCAGGAACGGTGGCGGAAAATCGCGTTGCCTCGTTCTATCGCCTCGATTGGCCCGTGACAGTTTATGACAAAATCGCAGGCACATCATATTTCAAAGTTTCGCGTGGTTATCTGGATGAGAAATACGTGAGCAACTGTATCGGAAATTGATGAGCTTTGTTGCGCCCTGTCGGGAACAATGGCAATCATGAAAGAATGAAAATCTCTTCATGATTGCTGTTTTCGTTTTTGGGGGTGACTGTGTTGCAGTTGGATGCCGTTGTTCGTGCGGGTGTTGTTTTCTCTTCTGTTGCAGCGATTTCATGGTCAGCAGCAACTGCACGTGCGCAAGATGAGATTCCAGCATCAGATGCGGCGACCCAAAGTCCTGATGCAACTGCCCCCAAGCCAAATCTGGAAACCGAACCAAAGTCTCCCAAAAATAATCCGGTGCCTGCAGAAGCACCTGCCAAGCCATCCCCTGAAGTTGAACCTGCAAAGCCCAAATCTTCTCCGCGCATGCCAAGAAAAAAGGGAGCTTCCAGCAAGGCGAAGGCAATCAATGACGAGGCAAGTCCGAGCTCTTCACCGTTCTTTCCAAACTGGGCTCCGGCGGGTTTCGGTATCAATGTGCGGCCTGTGCTTGGTGTCGACTACCTGTTGAATCCTTCCACGGGGAATTATCTGTTGCAGGGCGAAATGGGAGTTTTCCTTGGTTTGCGCGGAATTCCTCTGGTTCCAGGAAATCCTGGCATGCAGATTGAACCGGGATTTGGCTATGCTGTTGGACAAGCCGCTGTCAAAGAAAGCGGAAAATCGATCGAATCGGGTGTTTACCGTCGGCGCTGGGGAAGTGTTCGCACTCCGATCTATTATCGATTTGTC
>JBDLRR010000215.1:0-3148 GCA_039799985.1 Pseudomonadota bacterium
TGTTGTAAGGGTTTTTGCCTTGCGCAGCGAGGGCATATGCCTTTCCGAAGCCCGCTCGCAATTCTTGGCTTTCGGTATGGCGCAAAAAACTCAATCGAAATTCATGCGGTTTAGCGGATTGAAATTCAAAAAATCCGCCCGTCACAAAGGTCACTGGCGCTTCGCTGCCTTTGGCAGAGTGCCACGTGACAAGTGTGACTGCGTTGCCGGCATCGCGTTGTCCTTGAATATTTCGTGTGCTGGTTTCTGAGTCTGTGCTTTGTTCCTCAGCCCCGTCTCCCGAAACAATCCACTCTCGCAGTTGAGCAAGTGTTTGCCATGCGTTGAGATTCTCCATGAGAGCCACTTCAAACAGTTGCTCGAGAGCCACCTCGATATTTCCTTTGACGTGTTCCTCGAGGTGAGGTGATTGCTGCAGGCGTGCGCGGCACAGTGTCAGAAGAGAGTTGTATTTCCTGCTTTGGAGCAGAAGTCCGACTTCGTTGATGACGTTCGATGCATCCTGAAACGCAGAGTCTTCCTGAGTGGCAGAATCTGAAGGGGGCAGCCAAACATATGCAGAGCGGCCGCTGATGAGGGGTGCGAGACGAGCGCGGTTCTTGAGCTTGTCATCTTCCGGTTGCAGAGCTGAAAGGAAGACATCGAGAAGTGTTTGAACTTCCGGCATCAAGAACAGCTTTTCATGGCGATAAACCCAATAGGGAATTTGAAAATGATTCAGTGCTGCAACAACTTCAGCTTGGTCGCCTGTTGTCACACCATTTGTGATTCCCTGCCTGCCGGCTGTGAGAATCATGATGTCTGAAAGGCGGAGCTGACGGGGCTGTTTGTCGTCGCCAATGCAGATCCACGGTGGGTTCTTCATGATGCGGTGAATTTCGCGGGCAATCGCATAAGGCGTGTTTCGTTTGACTTTGCCTTGTTTGTCCTCGGTTCTGAACACTTGGATGGGCGGGAGCGGGCGAGTCATCTCGCGATCCTCCCAAATGCCTGCGGTGGGCCTCATCGAGGTTGAGATGTTGTTCTGATAATTGAGCGAATCGAAATGTCCTGATGTGAGCAGTTCATTCACAGCACTGACCATGGCCTGAGACGAGCGCCAGTTACCACCGAGGTTCGTGATGTGAGCCTTGTGAGTTGAGAGCCAATTTTTGGCGTTGTTGTATGTGGCAATGTCGGCGCCGCGAAAACTATAAATCGACTGCTTGGGGTCGCCCACACAAATGAACGAATGATTTTTGGATTCGCAAAAAATCTTGTGGAAGATCTCCCACTGCAGCTGATCCGTATCCTGAAACTCATCCACAATGCAGATTCTAAATTTCTTGCGCAGAGAATCGAGAAGGATTTTTGAAGACGGTGAATCCGAGACAACCTTCGCATGAAGATCAGAGATCAAAGAGTCGAAGGTCATCAGACCATGCTCGGTTCTGAATTTTTTAATCTCTTGAGGGAGCACGTGCAATGCTTCACGAACGAGCTTGTGCACAACATCGATAAAGTCCGAATCATTGTCATGTGTGAGACCTTCGAATCGTGCACGCGCGCCCTTGGGCAGTGTGCCGTCGGGTAATGCGACTCTCGCTCCCGCACTCCAAACCCGCGCAATGACCTGAGCCATGTTCGACAACTCTTGCCCGCACAGGCGAGCTTCGTTCAGTGCGTGGAAGATTGCTCCACTCTCCTCTTTCAGCCACGAGTGTCGCATTGCCGTGTCAATCACCCGCAGAACGATTTCTGCTTCGTCGACAATTTGAAAGTGCGGGGCAGTGGCTGATAAAAGCGGGAATTCGAGCAAAGCGTTTTGGCAGAATCCATGAATGGTTTGAATGTTCCAAAGCGCATCGGGAAGTGCGAGCGCTTTGGCGATGGTGTCACGTTTTGCGCTGTTGTCACTTCTTTCCTCAGAAAACTCAGAAAAGGATTTTTGCAGACGTTCTCGCACGCGCGCGCGCAGCTCAGTTGCAGCTTTTACGGTAAACGTCACAAGAAGAATCTCATCTGCTCGCAATATGCCATTCGAAATGAGGTGAGCAACGATGTTTTCGAGTGTGTAGGTTTTTCCTGAACCCGCGTTGGCCTCAATCAGCCAGTGCTGCCCCAGTTGGAATTTTTTCAGAACATCTTCGGGTATCTCAGCCATGTTCATTTCCTTGTCTGGGGTAGAAGATCCATGGGTAGCGCTCACGAAGAACCTCGAACGGCTCGTCTTCAAACTCTTGGTTCATAAGTGCATCGCCGAGCAAATAGCGGCTGGAATAGGGGCGCGAGTCGAGGTCACTTCTAAAAAAGTCATCACGCAATTTTGATTCACTCGACAGCTTAGTCTCGTTGCGACCCTTTTTGATCAGTTCTTCATAAATTCTCTTGATGGGAAGTAATTTTGGCAATGAATCTGCATTCAATAAATCGAGCCAAACGTTCAACCAATTGCGAGAATCTTTCGCAGACCATGCCGCGAACGTTTTCTCATAATTGTCAAAGCCTCTATTGAGTTGATGCGTCAGAATCTGCAATCGCCAATTCCGAGCAGCCCTGAATTTTTTGAAGAAGTCTTGCACGAGAGCAGGTGTGTCTTGTTCCGGAATCAGGCTCAGTGCACAGAGCGTGAGCATCGCTTTGCTGCTGGGTTCTGGTGGGATGATACTGATGGGATTTGTTTTAATTTCTGTTTTTTTGATGGTTGAAAGGGTTAAGACTGTCGCCGTGGCGGTTTGTGTCTTTTCATCAAGATGAACAAGGGCGTGTAATTTACCACACAGTTTGACGTTTTCACCCAAATCAACTTCGGGAAGAATCAGAGCACCGTTGGAGTGGGCCGTGCGACCCAAAGAGAACAGTTGCGATGGCCTGTATTGTGCAGAGTATTCACGCCATTTTGCGAGCAAGTCTTGCAGCGGCTTCAATTCAATCTCTTCACGATTCGATGCTGGAACCACTCTTTGGGCAGCGTCGATTCTCAGGCTCTCACGCAGGAGTTCGTCGCAGCGGGCATCCGTCATTTCTGGATCCGAAAGCCAGCGCTGAAAAACTCCCCCGGCGATATTCACTTTGGCAATGAAGGAAAGCTCGGCGTCCGGATAGCGCGCTTCTTCCTGTGGCAGCGGATCTTCTGCGACACGCAGCTTGTGTTTGGCCGTCGCCACCA
>JBDLRR010000216.1:0-3101 GCA_039799985.1 Pseudomonadota bacterium
AGGTTCTGGATGCCTGTATACAAAATTCTTCATTATCCTCACGTACTTTTGAGAAAACCATCGACGCCTGTTGAACGCTTCACGCCCGGGCTGCGTGCGTTTGCCGACGGCATGGTTGAAACCATGAATGCCTTCGAGGGAATTGGTCTGGCCGCGCCTCAGGTTGGGGTGCTCAAAAGATTGATTATCGTGGACGTGAGACCTTACCTTGAGAATTCACAGCTCAAGGATTGGCATGGCAATTACACTTATTCGCTTGACGGCAAGCCGACCGAGCTTCCTTCGCCCATGATTTTGGTGAACCCGGAAATCGTCAAAAAGGAAACCGAAATCAACTTTCCCTTCGACGGCTGCTTGTCGTTTCCGGGTGTTGAACGCGGCGCGACAAAGCGCTGGAAAGATATTGTCCTCGAAGCAAAAGATACGAGCGGAAAAAACATTCGCATCGAGTGTGACGGTATCATGAGCATTTGTTTGCAGCATGAAATGGATCATCTCGAAGGCGTCTTGTTCATCGACCGGGTTCAGGGGCAAGTGAACGAGAACGACGTCGTCGCCGATATCGAAGATCACGAAAGCGAAGCTGGAGTCCGGCGCAAGATGAAAAAACTCAAGCTTGTCGATGCTCGCAGCGAGAAGCTCGATTTTCTCTGAGTCAATAAAGGCTCGGATGGGTGTGGAGATGTTCCACGTATTCGGCAATTTCTGAAATCACGTCGGCTGGGAGTTGCGAAAAGCTGGGCATCTGGCTGCCCGGAATTCCTTCTGCAAGTGTCTTCTTGACTCCGGCAACTGTGAAGCCGTTCACAACGCCGGCCGGTGAAGGTTCAAGAAAGTTGGGTGGCCTGCGGTTGAGCGTTTGGCTCAATGCTCCGTTGCCACGCCCTTCGGGACCGTGACAACCCGCACAGTATTGTTGAAAGTGATATCTACCTTTGGCTTGCGCCTCGGAAAGTTGATATTTGGCTTGCGACTCGGAATCGAGTGCCCACGGAGGTGGTGTTTTGTGGAAAAGCAGGCCCAGCGGTGTTGAATCGAAGAATGCCGGCAGAATGAGAAAGCCCAATGAGAGGACCACAAACACGCCTGCCAGCGACATGGCAATTGCTTTCATGGGCAGCGGCTTTGCTTTCGGTTCCTGGTTTTCGTTTGTCATGTGAGGCTCCAGTCGTTTGAATCCAAGATTGCTCGACCATCCACTTGATAGCAAGAGCCTTCGCCCCCTCGACATGCCTGGCGTGTATATTTTCATCGCGCCAAAAGGGGAATTGACTGAAAAAGCAATATTGTCGGAGCGCAACATTGTTGCTGCACTGAAGCAATATGGTGACGTCCTTTACGTGGGCAAGGCAAAGCAATTGAATGTTCGATTGCAGAATTACCGACGCGGAGGAAATGGTTCTGCCGGTGAATGGTACAAAGCCTCAAAGCTGAATGAAGAAGCGCAATGTGTTCTGGTTGTACCAACTCCCACTCATTTTGAAGCATGTTTGCTCGAATTGTTTCTCATTCGCACGCTGGAACCGCGTCTGAACTATACGAGCACCGTAGCGGGGCGTATCCATTTTTTGTTGCAGGACAGGCAAAGCCGGAGGCTGAGTCTTTCGACAAGAAAAAAATCAGGAATGAAAGTGTGGGGAATCGTCAGAGCCCGCTCTCAAGTGCGGCTTGCTTTTGATGCTCTGGCCGAGGGCTTTGAGCATTTTCAATCTGCGAACGGAGAAATAACCGTGCAGCCGTTCTATTCGCGATTTGGCAGGACCAATTCGGGGGGACGCACCATCCTCGACGTTGCTTCCAAGGATCACGAACTCTGCACGGCCTTTCTGCGTGGTCGAAGGAACGGGATCATGCAGGCATTGTGGAAATCGATGAAGAAGGCTGCCGACAATCAACAATTTCATTTGGCAGCGCAGATGCGTGATCGATATATCGCTCTTCAAGAGCTCCAGGCGCAGCTGCTCCGTTCGCGCAAATTGGTCCGCATGTTCCGCAATTCCATATTTTGTTTGCCAGCCAGTGACGCGATTTCAGAGCGACGCTACTTGATTGAGCGATTCGCAGTGGTGAAACTCGAGGAAAAGTTGAAAGCCGGAGAGCACGAGCCTTGGCATTTCTTTGGACGTATCGCCAAGGAAGCCATTGAGCTTTTTTTGATGGATTCGCCGGGTCAGAACGAGACCGAGCGATTGAGGGTGAATTTTGAATTTTTACGTTTGATGCTATGGTGGCACGTCAATCAGACGGAACCATGTTCAATCTTGCAATGAATGCAAAGAAGAGCGGTTTCTCTGTGTGTTTTGAAAATATCTGACAGAGGAAGAAAGCATGAGCTCTCGACGCAAGTTCAATTCCGATCGTTCAAAACTCACATTGCGGGCAATGTCCTCTGCTCTTGCCTTCGGCATGGGTGGATTCGGAGTGTCGAGTTTTGCCGCGGCTGCGACCGCTCAAGTCAACGGGGAAGCCGCACTTGTTGGCGAATTTCTTTCAAGCATGCCGCCCAAGGGGTCCGAACTGAAGGGTTTGCGTGTGCCACTGGGACTTCGTCTTGAGGGGCGTGCGTCCAATTCTGTGAGCGTGTTTCTCGACCTCCGCTACAACGCCAACAACTATCCCGAAGTGGCATTTCCTTTGGGCAACATGGAAGGTATTTCGGAAGGTTCAACAGCCACCGGAAACGATGTGAATCATCCATTCAGCCGCAATGGTGGAAGGGGCGAAAAGCGCGAATTGTTGAAGGTGAATCAGGCTTACGTTGAGTACAGAGCAGATGTTGGCCGTTTTCAAGCGGGTCGCATTCCCCGTCACTGGGGCTTGGGTCTTTGGTTGGATGACACGTGGAAGCCCGAAGGTGGAACGATTTCGACTTCGGATGCAATTTCGTATGAAGTCGACTTCTCTACTCAACTCTGGGCAACAGTCTATTGGGAAAAAATTTCCGAAGGCAGTTTGAGCTCGCGTAGCGACGATGCCGATGCACTGACAGGAGAAATTCTCTTGTCGGGCGACATGACCGACGGTGGCTCCACGGGTATCAGCCGCAAGCTTGGTTTGGCGTTCAGCAAATATGATCATGCGGATTCGTCGACGGAATTGAA
>JBDLRR010000217.1:0-2514 GCA_039799985.1 Pseudomonadota bacterium
TTCTGGTTGATGCCAAAACCAAGTTCATCGGCCTTTGCAAGAATAGATTTCTTTTTTCCATCAGCATCCATTTCAACCATGTATTTTTCAGCCAACGAGATAAGTTGGCTGCGCACCGTGCACATCCCGGGGTCCTGATTGCTGCTCAAGACCATCGCGCACATGTCTTTGTTCAGGAAGTATGCAAGTGGAGAATAGTTCGTCAGCCGCCAAAGGCCAGTAAGACCATGAATGCGATTGCTCCAGATGTTATAATTTTCGGCCATTTTTGAGTCGGTGCGCAGCAGGGTTTTGAGTTGTGAATTGTGCCGTTCAAAAACGACCTTCAACGCCCGATATTGCACTGCTGAAACATCAGCTGCCTTGATTTCGAGTGTGCGAACTCCGGTGTCGAGCGACGACCAACAGGTCTGCTGGCTGTTGGGCACCGAGAGTTTGTCGTCGCTGCTGGACAAGCAAATGTTGCGCATCAGTTTGTCGCCCTGGCCCTCGGCGGCATTTGCTCTGACCTGCGCAGCGTCTTCAAAGAAATACGGCAGTTCGATTTTCATGATGTCACGAACGCGCTCTGAGGCCTCTTTGTTTGCAAGTTTGTCGATGTCAACAAGAAACGCTTTACGGCGCGCAAAAAACTCGTCAGATGCAGGAATATTTTTCAGGAATCCGGAACTGATTCCTGGACGCGCCGGAATGTAAATCGACAAGGAAATTTTTTCATCATCAAGATTGTCTTCGCGGAAACAATGCAAGGCGGAGTAGGCGTTGACGACGAGCGAAGTCTCGCTTGCGCTGACCAACGATAATGTTGTCGTGCATGCTCTTGGGCCTACGTTGATGAAGCCGCCCAGTGGAGCAGCCTTCATGGACGAATCGATCGCTGCTGCGTCACCAATAGCCACCTGGGTCGATGAGCAGGGAGCAGATCCTTTGGGACTGCAAGCGTTGATTGCTGTCAGCAGCAAAACAAAACAAGACTGAAAATGTGGTTTCTTTATAAACATGGCTTGTCATCGGCAATTCCTGCACATTTCTTGACCAAGATTTTTTCCAATAGTTTTAGTGATTTATTTGCCAAGCTGTTTTCCCGCCATTCCGATGACTTGGCTCCAGAGTCCCGACAGTATTCCGATAATTCCGGCAGAGCCGATCGAGGCATCAGGAGGAAGAGTGATTTTCACTCGAAAGATCATTCCTGGGCTTGTTTTGTTGTGTGGTCTATTGATTCAGATCACACGACCTGGATTGGCATTTGCCAAAGGAAAATCACCCACCGTTCAATTTGGAGTTGGCCGGGGACTGACTTTTTATACTTCTCCCGAATTGGAAACTTTCAACAGCCGTTTGGGCAACAGTCCTCGTTTGCAGGTGAGCAACGAATTCGGTCGAGCCATGACGTTGGAAGGAAGCTACGAATTTCTCAATAAAACCGAAACTCTTTCCTGGGGCTTTGAAGGCCAGCAATGGGCCGAAACTATTCGTGGCACAGCCAGCTCTGGTGACGAAAATCCACGCAGCGAAGCGACGTTGGCCTTCGCCAGAGTCTGGTTGACCGGAGGAATTCGCCTGTGGCCTTGGGTCGGGCCGGTGATCGTGAAACGCAACACCAATATTTTCGGACGTGCTGTCGTCATGAACAAGGCTCGCATCGTCGGCAGCGGATTCTTTTCACACCTGCGTCTTGCCACAGGGCCACTGCTGTGGCGGCATGATTATCTGCTTTCTGATACCGCCAATCAAACTCTCGTCGACTACGCGAGCCGCACTTTGTCCTGGGAAGGCGGAGTACGCTGGAGTTTGGGGTGGCGCTTGGGGCAACTCTGCGACGTGGGTTTCGACCTGGGAGCCAGCCGTTCAATTCCTCTGAAAACCGAAACCGTCGTTGGTTCCTATTACTTGTCGGGACGGGACAACAGCGACAATGATCAGGATTTGGGTGTCGTTCAACTTTCAAAAAGTGCATGGCGCACCAGTCAAGCCCTGATGTTTGTTCGTTTTTTCATACCATAACCGAATTGACGCCGAATATTTTCAGACAGTTCTCAAGTACCGCCCGACATCACCGAAACAAAAGATGGGCAAGGAGGCCCTTGGGGTGAGGTTTGTATGAAAAACTATATTCGCCACGACGGATTGAAAACAAAGACAGCTCTTGCTGGTCTCTCGCTCGCTTCGGTTTTGCTTGTCGCCGCTTGCGGAACACTTGAGGTTCGTGACCTCAAGGATACGTTTGGCAAAAAGAACAGCGTATCAGGCTCCGACAACGGCGACATGGTTTCGGTCAATTTGGGAGTGTCCGCTTCACCCGACCTTGCTTCTCAGCTTTTGCAGTTCGTAGAAGGTTTTTATGCAACCACAGTTCCGAGCCAGAGTTTTTATTACAAGGTAACCGGGTGCAAATCGGGTTTTTCGATTTCCACTCCTGCCGAAGTCACTTCCAACAGCGGCACCGTTAAGCTTTATAAATTTGACAAGGATTGTCTTGTTGGATTGGTATCGTTCAATTACGCGAGCAAA
>JBDLRR010000218.1:0-6627 GCA_039799985.1 Pseudomonadota bacterium
CTCTCGGGGATTTTTTTTTAACGTCGTCATTTATCGTCTGCTTCCGTAATTGATTTAAGATTGGTTTTTGGCAAGCCAACCTTTTGCTGACGCGCGCTGGTGACTGGACAGCTCTACTGGAGAGTTTGCTTTTGCTGCTCGGCAAGTTGTTTTGCCACTCTTCGGATTTGTCGAGTGGCGAGTTTCTCAAGACTCATTCCCAGCAAGAATCCACCCGTTCCCACCAACCAGAGTGCAGCCCTTTCTGAGGTTGTTCCACCGACGAGAACAGCCAATGCTCCGGTGATGGCATATAGCGCTATGAGGCCTCCTGAATGCCTTTTGAGATCCTTTGCGAGCAGCTTGTCGTGCATGTCCTTTAAGTTCATGTCTTGCTGTCCTGGCTAGCAGTTTCTTGTTGAAAATAATGCAGGGGAATTTGCCGATGATGAAATTGTGGGCCACCAAAATCTGACAGCAAAAATAAATTGAAATTCGGTCGAAGTTCTGTTGACAGGTGCTTTCCGTGATATTAGGTACGGGCTTCTGGTGGGGCTCGTAGCTCAGTTGGTAGAGCAAAAGACTTTTAATCTTTTGGTCCCCGGTTCGAGTCCGGGCGGGCTCACCATCCAATACCTCGGCGTCAGCCGGGGTTTTTTTTCGCCTGATCTTTTGTTTGCGAAAAATTCTCGAAATGATGGTCCTTTTTTTCTTACAAATCAGCTGTTCAAAAGCCTTGCAAGGCCTGAATTGCGTGCTATAAGAGCCCCTCTGTTTAACCTTGTTATGTCAAGCAAAGGGCAAGCATATGGCAAAGCCAAAAAAACGGACCATCAAGATCCGTGCTGCCGGTGGCAAAAAAGCACCGTCCAGCAAGAAAATCAAAACGAAGCGCGCAGCTGCGAAGCGCTACAAAGTCACAGGCTCCGGTAAAGTGAAGGTCCCTCACCAGGGTAAGCAACACCTCACCGGTCAGAAATCTCGCTCGCGTAAAAATCGCTTGAAAAAGGCGAAGATCATGCGTGCTGAAAACATGTTGTTGGTGAAGCGTTGCTTGCCAAACAGCGGTCTCTAAAAACGGTCTCAACCGGTAATCCGGATAATAAGTCCCAAATCATTGGGCTCCGGCTATCGAGGAAAGGAAGGTAAATATGGCTCGCGCCAAACGTGGTTTTAAACTTCGCCGTCGCCACAAGAAGATTCTCAAGCTCGCAAAGGGCTACCGTGGCTCCCGCTCCAAAACCTATCGCGTAGCGGTCAAGATCGTTCGCAAGGGTCTTGAGTATGCATACCGCGACCGTAAGGTTAAGAAGCGCGAATTCCGTTCGCTCTGGATTGCGCGTTTGAACGCCGCTTCCCGTGCGCATGGACTTCCCTACAGCAAGTTCATGAACGGCATTAAGAAGGCTCAGGTTGGACTCAACCGCAAGCAGCTTTCTGAGCTCGCTATTCATGACACAGCAGCATTCACAGCTGTTGTTGAAAAAGTGAAAACGGTTCTTGCAAAGTAAGTTTTGTTGAGTAGTTTGTGTTTAACTTTTTCGGGGCGTGGCGCAGCCTGGCTAGCGCACTTGCTTGGGGTGCAAGTGGTCGCAGGTTCAAATCCTGTCGCCCCGACCATTTTTTCTCACTGAGATACCGCTAAATCCCTTAAGGTTCTTCTCTCGTGGGTAGGTGTACAATATGAAGCATCCAGATTTGTCTCTCTTTGAATCGAAGTTTCTCCGTAAGACCAAGCTTCCAGATTTCCGCGCCGGCGACACCGTATCGGTGTTGGTGAAGATCTCTGAAGGCACGAACAAGGACGGTTCTGCTAAGTTCCGTCTTCAGGCTTTCGAAGGAACTGTTATTCGTTACCGCAAGGGAACTACGAACAGCACGTTCATGGTTCGCAAGATTTCTGCAGGCGGCATTGGCGTTGACAGAACATTCTTTGTTCACTCGCCACTCATCGACCGCGTTGAAATCAAGGCTCGCGGTAAAGTTCGCAAGTCGCGCATCTATTACATCAAGAAGCTCAAGGGCAAGGCAGCTCGTATTACGAGCCGTTTCCTTGGTGGTTCTTCCGAGAACGCTTGAATCTAAATTCTTGTGTTCTTCATTCTTGCCCGGCTTTTTGCCGGGCTTTTTTTTTGTCGTCAGGTGAGTGTCACAGTTCAGAATGGCTTGTTTGTTTCGGGTGGGTTGTGAAAGTGGATGGAGTTTTTCACGTCGCCCAAAAAGAAGTCAGCGCCCTTGGCGAGATCCTGAAACACCTTGATGGCATCCTCTTTTTTGTCGAAGTCCACGTGTGCTTCCCGATATTCGCCAAGTTCAACGTGGGTGTATTTGATGATGACCCTGTATTTTCGGCCAAATGTTTTGACAATATCAACATGATTGGCATTGAAACCATGCGCGCTGGCTGATTTGGATGGTGTGGTGCAGAAAAGGGCCGCAGGAACGAATACGACATTGAGTGCTGCGGCAAATGACCTCAGCCATGGATTGGAATTCCGACTGTTTCTTGAGGTCATTGGACGATACATTTTCCAAATTTCATGCAGACGATTCATTGCAATTTTTGCGCTCTCATTGGATTAACAATGAGTTGTTTTCGGCTGTTTTGGGGTTGTTCCTGAGAATGTAGCCACGGGTCTCTGTCGGTTCGTTGACTCGAACCGAAGGCGAGCCTGCATGGTCTGCACTAGAGTGATCACAAAGGGTTTGCATTCGCCCGATTTAAATAATGGTGATGTATGCAGAATTTTCAAAGTTTTGTGTTCAGCTTGATTGAATACTGGGGCAAGTTTGGTTGTCTTTGGACTCAGCCCTACGATGCTGCCATGGGTGCCGGAACATTTCACCCACATACGTTCCTTAAAGGTCTTGGGCCGGAGCCTTGGCGGAGTGTTTACGTTCAGCCTTGCCGTCGGCCAGTTGACGGAAGATATGGCGAGAGTCACTACCGGTTTCAGCATTATTATCAGCTGCAGGTGTTCCTGAAGCCTGCACCGGCCGATATTGTGGATGTCTTTTTGCGTTCATTGGAACATATCGGGATCCGTCTGCAAGAAAACGACATCTCTTTGCTTGAGGATGATTGGAAGGGTCCGACACTCGGGGCCTGGGGATTGGGTTGGGAAGTTCGGGCAAATGGTCAGGAAGTCACCCAGTTCACCTATTTTCAGCAGTTGGGTGGACTCGACCTTGACGTAGTCTCGGGTGAAATCACCTACGGTCTTGAGCGTCTGTACATGTACGCATCGGGGCTCAAGAGCGCGCTCGACATACCGTACAACGATCATTTCACCTACGGTGATATTTTCAAGCAAAATGAGTTTGAGTTTTCACACTTCAATTTCAAGAATGCAGACATCGATCACCTCTACTCGTTGTTTTCGCTTTGCGAGGAAAAAGTAAAAGAGTTGTGTTCTGCCAACCTTGTTTTGCCCGCGTATGACTATGTTTTGCAGGCGTCTCATGCGTTCAATCTTTTGGATGCACGCGGGGCGATTTCGGTGAGTGAACGCCAGCGTTATATTGGTCGGGTCAGAGAGTGTGCTCGTTTGTGCGCGGCTGCATACTGTGCCGAACGTGAAAAGCTTGGTCATCCCATGATGACAAGGCTGCCCAGGGATCCACGGTTGCCGTTTTTCACGGGTGGGTCATCTGTTGGTTCCGCAAAGTCAGATGTGCAAACTCCCGGGCAGAGCTCGTCAGCGTCGCCGACTGTTCGCGATGCCAACGTCAAAACTCATGATGATACAGTCAGCTTCTGCGTGGAGCTGGGTGTCGAAGAGATGCCACCCTCTTTTCAAACAGCCGCACTTGAGCAATTGGAAATCCAATTCCGAAATTGGCAAAAAACTTGTTCAGATCGATTCTCGTCGGTGCCCGAATTTGCCGCCAAAGTTTCTCGTCTCGAGTCAAAAATTCTTGTTTCTTCCCGTCGACTTGTTTTGTTGTGCAACGAGTTGCCGGCAAGAGAACCGACGGTGAATCGCGAATTCTGGGGGCCGGCGCAAAAGATTGCTCGAAATGCAGACGGCAGTTTGACTCCCGCAGCGCTTGGCTTTGCCCGAAAGCAGGGTTTGGAGATCGCTGCATTGGAATGGAAAGAGCGTCCGGATGGGATTTTTCTGTTTGCAGAGAAAAAGGAAATCGGTGGCGACCTGGCGGAATTGTTGGCCAAAGAGTTTGTAGGCTGGTGCCAGAATATTGAATCCGGCTTGAAGATGAAGTGGATTGTGGAAGAGGGCGCAACACCTTTTGTACGTCCGGTGCGTTGGATCTGTGCATTGGCGGATGACAAAGTTATTGAACTTGAATCGTTCGGTTTGAAGGCCGGAAACCGAACTTTCGGCCAGCGCATACTGCATCCATGGCCAGTGGTGGTTTCAAATGCAGCCGAATACCTGCGCACAATATCTGCGTTGGATGTGGAGCCATCGCAAGAACAGCGCATCAATATCATCAGAGGACAAGCAGAGCGCATCGCCGCTTCCGTCGGAGGAACGATTCCACCTGGAAGCGAGGATCTGATCAGAAAGGTTGCCGGCCTCTCGGAATGTCCGCAGATCTTTCTGGGCAAGATTCCCGAGCGGTTTATGCGTTTGCCGGAACGATTGATCACAAGTGTGTTGCGCGAGCACATGAATTATTTGTCAGTCGTGAGCCCTTCAGATGCTGTGGCAATGCCTTTTTACGTCGGTGTTGCCGGCTATCCTTGCTCAAATGTAGAGGGCATGGTTGACGCGACCTCGACTGTTGTTTCGGGTCGATTGGATGATGGTGCTTTTTATTACGATGGCGACCTCAAAACCCCGCTTCATGAGTTGTTTGATCGACTTGAAACTCAGCTGTTTCAGTCGGGCATGGGGACATTGAAAGACAAATCGTCGCGTGTTTCGCATTTGGCGAAAAAATTGTCATTGACCAAACCTGGCGTCGACGATGATTTTGTTACCGCAGCAGAGACCGCCGGTTTGTATTGCAAGGCCGATTTGAAGTCGGGTTGTGTTCAGGAATTTCCGGATGAGATGCAAGGCTTGATGGGTGGCATTCTGGTGCGGGAACAGAAGTTGTTTGGAAACAATTGTGAGCGTGTTTCTGCGGCCATTGCCGAGCATTACGCACCGGCGGGAGCCTCGTCAGCGTTGCCGAAGACGGACGTGGGTCTTATTCTGAGCCTTGCCGACAAACTCGACTCGCTGGTGGTTCTCGTTGGTCATGGTACCGACGTCAAAGGCAACAAAGATCCGTTTGCACTGCGTCGCACAGCCCTTGCAGTGCTGCGTTTGCTGGGTGCAGATGGAGGATCATCTGCCGTGTCGGTCAGCCTCGTTGATTGCATCAAATTGGCCATCGGCGTTGCCCAGTCTGCTGGAATGACGCTTGCGTCTGAAACTGAAGATAAAGTTTTCCAATTTTTCTTGGCTCGTCTCAAAGCGCTTTGGAAGGGATCTTATGATCCCGGAGCAGTTGAAGCGGTTTGCGCTCGCCTTGGAACGCAGGCGATTTCCTCTTCTTTGGATTGGGTTCGTGCGACGAGTCGTGCACTTGTCCGGAATGGTGATGAGGCTGCACCGCTTGCGCTTGCGATGGTGCCCTATAAGCGCTGTCGGACGCTGACAGAAGATTTGCTCAAGAGTGGCGAAAGTCCGGCGATCGAGATGAGTCATTTTGTCGAAGACGAAGAGAAGGCGCTATTTGAAGCACTGGAGCGCGCTGAAGCAGACGGTCACGATTTGCTGCAGCGCAACGAGTGCGAGCGCTACTTGGGTGTTCTTGCTGAGCTGCGCCATCCGATGGCGAATTTTTTCGACAGGGTTTTGGTCAACGCTCCCGACTTCAAAATCAAACAGAACAGATTGGCACTCTTGCTTAGGGTCAGACGCCTTTACGACACGGTGGCTGATTTCTCTCTTGTGCAGGTAGCGGGGCATGGCTGATTGGGATTTTTTGAAATACGGACGCGCTGATCTGGATTTTTCCAGGCAACCTGTTGCTTTGACCATTGGAAATTTTGATGGTGTGCATCTGGGTCATCGACACGTCATTCGAACGCTCCAGGACTTTGCAAATGGTCTTCCGACAATCGCGCTGACTTTTGATCCTCATCCGTCGACGATTTTGTCGCCAGGCAATCACAAACAGTGCATCGAACCATTGAGTGATCGCATTGAGCGACTGCTGTCATTGGGTATCGATGTGGTTGTGGTCCAGAGCTTTACCGAAAAATTTGCGGCACTGTCGGCAGATGGTTTCATTGACGAATATCTTGTCAAAGAATTCCTTGTCAAACGTGCAGTGATTGGGTTTGATTTTTGCTACGGAGCACGTCGGCAAGGCGATTGGAAGCATTTTGAGGAAGCCTCTCGCCGCATCGGCTTCACAGCGCGCAGGGCGGATCCGCTTTTAATTGATGGTTCGCCTGTTTCATCATCAAGAATCCGGCAGGCCGTTCAGAGTCTTGATTTGGATCTTACGGCACGCCTGCTTGGGCAGCCTTTTTCGCTTTCGGGCGTCGTGGTCAAAGGTGACCAAAGAGGAAGAGAACTGGGCTATCCGACCGCAAACTTGGGAATCGAACAAGGCTCGCGTCTTCTTCCTCCTTTTGGCGTCTACGCGGTTGAGGTTTGCCTGCCGGGAGAAGAACACTGCCGA
>JBDLRR010000219.1:0-14409 GCA_039799985.1 Pseudomonadota bacterium
CTCCCGATCAATCACGACTCGCGCACTCATGACCGTTCCGTGTTCGCTGAAAACACTGAACAGATCGTGATCTGTGCTGCTGAATGGCAAATTACCAACGTACAGTTTTCGACCCATGAAAATCCTCCTCCAATCCCCAAGCACGATTGATCCACGTGTCAAACGCGTATCACCGGAATCACATTTCCGGTTCGTGGAGATTCGCACAGAGTTTTGAGACTGTATTCGTATGATTGGTATGTTGGCGAAAGGATTTCGAGGAAACCTTACAGCTCAGTCCACGATTTCTTCGGTCAACTTCTTTCGGATGTCGGCAACGAGGCTTTTGACAGAGTCGCCAAGTTCTTCGACCGGTGAGTTGCGCACGGTTTCACCGATGGGTGCCTTTGCAGGCAAGGTGTCAGATAATTGACGCATCGATTTCGCGATCGCAATGGAACGGCGGATGGCGATATGGAATGCGTCGAGCTCAAACGGCTTGCGAACAACATCCACAACAACCACATGCGGAAATGAACCCACCTGAATTTCCGCGTGCTCTTCTCCCTCAGTCAGAACAACCGGAACATGTCGCCAATGGGCTGCAATCTTTTTGAGGAAGTCGGCGTTGCTCTTTTTTGCGGGAGCAGCGTCGGCAATGATCACCTGAATGGTCTTTTGCTTGAGATGGGTCAGTGCGTCGGCAACACTCCGGGCTGCATGAACATGCGAAAAATAACGATTCAGGTGAATCTTCACAAACCGAAGAACTTCATCGGATTCGTCAACAACCAGCACGTTGCTGTCGCGGTCGTAAACCTTGGTGGGAGGACGGCTCATTGGCGGAATCGACTGAAAGCCGCTCCCACGCGGGCCAGGGTCCATTTGTTGGCACCTTGAAAACATGTTCACTCCCCTTGGACTCTTTGCATCAGACGCTCTGCCTGCGGCCGGAAAACATCTCCAGAAAACGAACCGGAGATATAGTCCATGGCGTCTTTGCGAGCGTTCAAAAGATTTCCGTCAAGCAATGCGACTTCGCCCGAAAGCAAAAACCAAAGTCTCTCGGAAGGCCAATCTTTGCGTCCCCGCTGAAGGACACGCTTGGCAGCATCGCTGTCTTTGCGCCCAATCAAACACTGACCCCAATTATAGGATACAGCAACCTCCCTGAATTCTTGCAGATACAATCGCTCAAGAAGTTCGCATCCGCGTGTCAAATTTTTTTCACTCAAAAACAGCAACGCAGACTCCAGCATCAGAGAACTATGATCCGGAAACTCTGCCAAACCAAGACTGATTGCGTCCTTGGCTTCATCGACACGTCCATCAAGCCTCAAACACCTCGCCTGCAATGCGAACAGTTCTTGATGCGAGGTCACCGGTTCCCATTGCAGACCGGACTTCGCAATTGTGGCGCACAATCGATAACTCGAAGAATCCGCAAGAAGTCCGGCAAACACAACAGCAGATTGTGAAGACAACCTGCGCGAGGCAACCGTTTCGTAAATTTCTAAAGCGTTTTGCAGGCGACCCGTTCTTGCCAAAGCAACGGCACGTGCCTCGCCCAAGTGGCTGCACGCAACAGACCACGTCGCAGTCTCCGAAAGACAACCACTCCAAGTCGACTCGGACTCAAGCAGAAGATCCTGCCAGCGCTCTGAACGCAGAAGCAATTCAATTCCTGCACCCAGCCCGGAAACATCGGTCAATTCATCATTTTGAATTTGACCCTGTGGCGTTTTACTTGAAGGGAGAATGACTTCTTGCCTATCGCCATCAACCTTGCGTGATTCACCCGACAAGCGATCCAATCGTGCAGTCAAAGACGACTTGGATTCGTATTTTTTGATGATTTTGGTCGTTGCACTGGAGTTGACCTCGGAGGGCAAGGCAGCCTGGGGCTCCTTTTTCTCTAACGAAACATTCGACTTGCATGCTGAAAAAGCAATCATCGAAACAAAAAGGAAATACAATCGATGAGATGATAAACAGTAAATCAACGTGCACCCCCTGCAGGGCCGGAGTTGCCCAAACCCACCCCGAACGGGCTCCTGCTCCTTTCAACCATCGGATTGAACGGCGCCCATTGATGACCATCGAGTGAACGAGGCTCACTTCTGACCGCGAGAATCCGGGCAAGAAAAGCATTCAGCTTGGAATCAACCTGACGAATTTTCGGCAACGCCGCGTCAACCAATTGAGAGGCTGAACCTCTTGCCCGATCAACAAACAGTCGAAAATTTCCACCAACATCGTCGAGACACTTTTGGGTGGAACGATTCATTTCTTGTGCGACAACGCGCGACAGTCGACACATCTTGACCAAAGCATCAAAATTCTTGGAGAGCGTGATGGCTGAGACTTCAAGTGCGGCAAGATCTCGCGCCCGTGAGACACGATCACTCTCGCTCATCACAAGGTTGTGCCATCGAACAACAGACTGACTCAAGAGACTGATCAACATTCGGTTCAACATCGGCTTTGCTTGAAGAACGCTGCCATTGTTTTTTTGCGCTCTCAGCAGTGACTCCTCGAGAAGCAAAGCAAGTTTGGAATGCTTTCCTGAATCCTCGGGCACAGCAAAAAAGCGCACCGATTGTTCGACAAGTTCACTGGCAATCATCCAAGGATTTCGTGCCTGGGAACGATTTTTCTGAGCGGCCAAGGCAGCCGACAACCATTCTTGCAGGTCAACAGACAATGCCGATGCAACATCAAAATCACCTGACGAAAAAGCCCTGAGAGTCCAAGAAAGCAATTGCTCATGGGTATTTGCAGCGTCACCCGACAGCGAAGAAATCTTTGTCAGCACTGAACGTGCCGAGAGAACCTCAGGCCACATTTTGAGTTCGGAATAAATGTCTCCAGCCTTGATGACATCCTGCTTTGCGATCCCAATAAGCTCAGGCCGGCCAGACTCCAAAGCCGGTGCAGCCGCACTCAACCACGATTCGGCGGCCCCCAAAAAGCGGCCTTGTCGATACAGCGAATTACCAAGGGCGTGGCGCAAAGAAAAAATATCATGTGCGGCGATGCCTCGCGCACCGTTGACGATCCGACCCGAGGAAAGACACACGGCGTCCAGACCAGCAAGGCAGGCTTCCAGTGTGCCCTCCATCCGCAAATCTCGTGCTCGAACAGAATCAGATGCAAACCTTTCGGCACCAGAAAGAAGATGCTCAACCGCCTCTGTGAATTTTCCTTGCTCCCTCTTTGCCAAGGATTGCCGTCTGACAAAGAACGACATGATGGATTCAAACTTGAAGCGCAGTTCACTTTCTGGCGCCGAGGAAGAGCTGAGACTGCCCACCAACGACCACGCTGCAGTTTCCAATTGAGGAGAGACCACCGGTTGAACAACAAGCCTCATCAACGCAAATACAATTCCCTCACGTTCCATTTGGAAAAGCTCAGAGCGAGAATCCTGACTCATCAGAACAGCAAGAAGAATATTTTCTGCATCGACAAATTGTTTTCTTTCAATTGCGTCATGAATCGATTCGAGCGCGAACTTTCTGATCTCTGAATCATCTGAGTGTGATTCGAGGCTCTCAATGACCATCGCCACCAGCGACGCCCATGCTGACTTGTCATTCTCTGCGCGTCGGGCCGCAGAACGAAACATCTCAAGTCTGTTCAACGTGACAGAGCTCTTTTGCTTCTCTGCATCACTGCATTTGCTGAACCAGGAATAAACACGCTCGGCCAGCGCCTCAAAGTTTGAGGCAGCTAAAATTCGGTGAGACTGAACAAAAGTGGGAAGTTCCGAGCACACCTCCGAACTTTCCGAATACAGAGCTTCAGAAACCCTGAAGATTCCTTGGACAGCGCTGGAGCTCAAAGTGTTGGGCTCCTGCTGAGCTCTGGCTGAAACAACAGCGCGGGCCCACTCCCGCAACAACTTTCTGCGCCGAGCATCAAGAGCCGTCTCGGATGCGATCGCTCTTGCGATTCCACCCTGTGGCTGAATGGCAAGCACTGCACGCATCCTGAATTCACTCATGGAATCAAGCGCGCCATCGCGCTCATAGACGTCAAGTGCCGTTGCGTAATAGTCCAACCCCAGTGGACTGTTGGAAAAGATGGGTTCGATCGAATCGATCCAGCGCACGGCAGTTTTGAAAGCTTCCTTTTGCGCCAAATATCTCAATGATCTGAGTAGCCCGTCGGCAACCCAAAGGGAGCGCTGAGCTTCGCGCATCCAAAATGAGGGCAGGGTATTTGGAGAAGTTTCACTCAAAGAAACAGCAAGCATCACGCTCAATTCGGTTCTCACCGCTGTGGAAAGCTCCCGGGGTGCCCATTCGCCCATCATGGAGAGCCTTTCAAGGCGAGCGAGTGTCTCCTGATATTTCATCAAGCGAAAGGCAACCCAAGACATGCGAATTCCCAGCATTGCACTGAGGCCGGACTTTTTTGAGGAAGGGGCATCTGCAAGACAGTCGACAGACTTCGAATAAAATTCTTCAGCCGCACCGAATTCGGAGCCGTAAAATTGTGCATCACCAGCCAAAGCAAATGCAACACAGCGTTCTGAAAGTCCACGAAGTGAATCCAATCCGGCAAGTTCCGCAACTTTGACCGCCAACCGACGTCCGTCTGAGAACTCCCGGTCGCCCAGGAGCTGGGCCAAATAGACAAGACTGACCCGCAATGCCGATCGACTGCCGGGCGCAATCGACTGCGCATATCTGACCGCGTTCTTAAGGTATTCGCGTCTCTCTTTGCCAGTGGCGCTGCGCGCGAGAATCAAAGCAGCCTGTACACTCGTCTCATCTGTGATCGGACTCCTGTAGAGTTCGATCAATCGAGCTCTGATACTTGACGACATCTCATTCGCATTTTTTGTCAGCCTCTCGATTCTCTCTTCCACAGGTGCCAGTGATCTTGTGGAATCGGTCAGAATTGAATTCATCAATTCGCCAGACCAGGAATCGTAATTGTCACGCAGCAAAGACCAAGCGATATCGTCTGAAATGGTCTTCTCAAGAACGGCCGCTGTTGACTGACGGGAAAACAAACAGACGATGATCAAAATCGGAACAAAGAAGCTGAATCTTGTCTTGACTAAAAACCTGGCAAACTGTGAGCGAATGTTGGCACTCATCTGCCAGACCTCCATTCCAGACTTTCACTTCTGATTCTGCGCGCGTCGATGATGCGCTCGCGTCTCCACTCAGAAGCCGTCTTTTCATTCAAAACTTCTGAACGTATCTCATCACGGGCAATCTGCTCGGCCAATTCCAGCGACCGTTCACGCTTGTAAAGCTCCGTGTCAACACTTGCGAGAAGCTTGAGCAACTGTGGCTGAAGAAGTTTGCCTGCAGAGCCCATGAACTGGTTGAGACCCTCAAGAAGAGAAGAACTCTCTGTTGAAACAACCACAATTGCCTTTGAGATTTGCTTGGACGTCGCCTGTTTTCGAGACAAAAGCTCCTCAGATTCTGCTTTTATTCTGTCCAACAGACGCATCGATTCGGAGATAAGTTGACCGGCCTGAGTATTCTCGAGCGCCTTTCTTGTGGGTCCCGCAAGAATCCTTTCCACATCAGAAAGTGTTCTCTTCACCTGCTGAACTCTCTCTTTCAAAGCCGCTTGTTCTGCAGTTGAATGAGGAATCAAATTCAATGATGATGACACGAAATCAATCAGCAGATTTCTGCGCTCATCGTTCAATATTCGAATCTCTCTTTGGTATCCATTGGTTTCAGTGACCTGTGAACCGAGCATGTCAATTGCAGCAAACCTGGCGTTCAGGTCTCTGATTTTGATATCAAGGGTGTTCAAGATTTGTTTGAGAAGAATTGATTTCCGGATACTTTCATCAACAGCAAATCGGCTCAAACCACGGCCCATTTTGGATTGCATTCCTCGAAGTCGTTCAGACAGAAGAGAAATAACTTTTCTGTCTTCCTCAACCACGAGTTTTTCAGCACTGTTTGAAAAGAGTATTTGAAGATTATTTATCAATTCATCCAGCACCAATCCCTGCCTCGAAAGAGCGGGATCATCATCAAACGAAATAAGTTGGTCCATCTGACCATCACGGCTCATCCATGAATCCAAAGCGAGTCTGAGGCCATCATTGCGCGCCAGAAAATCTACCTTTGAAGAAACTCCGAGAACAGAAGTCAATGCTGTTCGCCATTCCCTGCTCTCAACCTGATGCTGACGACAAATCGATTCAATTCGGCGCAACAATTCGAGGCTCAAGTTCGCCTTCAAAACTTCCCGCCGGATATTTTCAATTTCATCACGATCCTGTCGAACAATCCAACGCATCCTCTTTGAGTCTTCAATACTCTTTTCACTGCTGATTGAGGCTTTTTTGTTCACAGAGGCCTCACGAGAAATGAGACCATCCAAAGTCGAAAGTAGAAAGCGGGACTGGGGATCGTCATTCGCTGAAAGAGAAACCTTGGGCAATATATCTGCTCTTTTTGCGCCGGATTTCAGTCCCCTCAGGCCAAACTCGAACACGGCGATCCGCTGCAGTTGCCACGTGCTTTTGTCATTGCTCTGTTGCGCAGACTTTCTCGATCTTTCGATCATCCGTTGAGCATTGTCAAAATCTTCGAGCATGACAAAAACTGATGCTGCCCTTAACCACGCTGACCAAGAAAAAGCCGAATCTCTGCCCTCGGCCAGCGCGATGTAAATCGCAAATCGTTCCTTGAGACTGTCCTTGGATTGAACTCTTGTTGCAGCCGGCTCACGAACGGCCGACAAGACAAGCTGACTGCATTTTTCAAACTCTGCGCTTGAAGGCTTAGACAGCCTCAGACACTCGTCCGGTGTTCTCTGTTTCTTTCCCTGATCTTCGCTCTCAAGTGCAGAGGACCAGGTGGTTGGCATGGACTGTAAAGAATGGAGATGTTGCACAACTCCTCGCGCATTCGTCCATTCAACTCCATTGGGATCAAAGCGTGCAGCAAAAGACGAAGGAACAAATGCGGCCAGTCCCACCACGAGACCCAGCTTTACTTTCAGTCCTGACATCTCGATGTTTGATTTCAGAATCACCGCGTCTCCTTTCGGAATTCGCCGATTCTGGAACTTGTCGCTGTTTTGTCATTTTCTTGCTTTTGCGACTCCTTTGCAGACATCGCTTCTGTGCCATCAACAATGGTGATCGTCTGTTTTTGAAATGTTCCACCTTTTGCTGAGATTTCGATATTGAAAATTTTGTCGACGGCCATCCATGCCATGTTTCCACTGGAGACCAGACCTCTATCCAGCTGAGCTGCCTGAAATTGGAGGCGAACCTGGTGAATGCCCTCGCTGATCTTTCCCAAAAAAAGCGGAAGAGGGTTGCTTTCGCTGACGATGATCGCACTCTGGCTATAAACAAACGGACGTCCATCCATCGCCATGCGGATATGACTCACCAGCATTTTGTCAAAGTTTCTTCCGCCATCAGGGGATGGGTTCGAAGGTTTGAGTTCAAGTCGATAGTCGACGAGGGCTCTGTTTTCAGAGCCCAAAACCGAACGTTGGGTTGTATCGATTCTCTTTTCGAGCTCTCTGATTTTGGAATCAAGAATGTTTGATCGCTCGACCAGCTGACGAATCTCGGCGGGAGTGGAGTCGACATCTCCCTCAACTGCAAGTTCGGCAGCCCTTGCGGAATTCCCTTCAGGAAGAACGAAAACACAAGCAAAGCAGACCAGCAATTCGACAAGCCATAGGCGCGAGTATCGAAACGAAAAGGTGTTTTTTTTCATGGCGGTCGTGTCCTGACTGGAGTTGAAGCACTTCTCCCCAGTCAATCTTGTCACGGACCGACAGAACACCCATCAGCAGAAGTTTCCCATCACTAGAGGAATTTGACCCGCCCGAACGAAGGATTTTCGTATCGCTGGCCAAATTCCTCAATCATGTTGGAAAGCTCTGATACGGACTTTGCCTTTGTGGTCATTTTCCAGAAGGCATGCCCGAACTGATACCAGCGGGCCCCGGTTGCCGCGAAAAACCTGAATTTTTCAAGACAATAATCTTCCTGCGGAAAGTACTTTGCCATGAGTCCCAAAAGTGTCAGACACGCGCGAATATATTCGCGACCCTCCTCTTCGCTGGTCCAAGGACATCGTTCCCCTTCCCGGTCAGGGGGGTTCTGCGTGTAACCCAAACGTTGGGCAATCTGCCACATGATCCACGGTCGAGCCGTCGCAGCTCGGGCAATCATCGCACCATCCGCGTTGAATTCGCTGATAAGTGAAAGCGCATCGTCTGCGGTTTGAATATCTCCATTCGCAACGACTGGAATTCCGCGTGCCCGAGAAACCTCTCGGACGAGGTCCCAATTGGCTGTGCCTTTATGTTGTTGAGCGCGCGGGCGCGGATGAATTGTGATCCAGTCAGCTCCAGCCTTTTCGAGCGCGTCGGTGAACTCCAACAGATAGGGCAGAGACTCGTTTTCTCCATGTCCTCCACGCAGTTTCACGCTCACGGGGCGCTCGCTGTGGCTTTTCGTGATGCGCACAACCGATGCAGCATAGTCTTTATCTCCCATGAGCCTGACGCCCCAATTGTGGCGCAAGGTATGAGACACCGGGCAACCCATGTTGATATCAAATCCCCATGGATTGACGGTGAGCAGCTTCTTAACACTGGGAGCAATGTATTTTTCATCGTTGCCAAGCAACTGAGGAATGAAAAACTCTTCGTCGTCTGCAGTCTTGAGTTCGTTGGTGGTGGATAATTTTTCATCAGGCAGTCGGCGTGTTGAAAGCATCTCGGTGAATCTGAGAACCTTCAGGCCCGTCGGTGTGTAAGATCGAATCAGTTCACGAAAGGCGACGTTGGACAATCCGACCATCGGAGCCACGAGAAATGGAAAATCAATTCCAAAACGATTGAGCCGTGTCTTGGGGAAGCAGCTTGCTTCGTGCCGGCCACCAACGGGGTTGAGCATAATGAAAGTCCAATCAGAAATTGGCACCGATTCCAAGATGATAGGCGCCAGGCACGGGAAATAACCCAAACAGGCGAGAAGTGGAACGCCTTTTTACACAGGTGGGAGCTTCGCTGCTGCTCGCAACATCCGAGGGATTGATACATTTTTCGTTCCGGAGAGCGTCCAGGGGCTCTCTCAATGGAAATCCGACATCGACGTTGATGGAGGCGAAATTTGAAATGATGTACCTGACTCCTGCGCCCGTCGAAATATAACTGCTTTTCAGGTAACTATTGAAAAAATCACGACTCAAGATATTGATTGACCCGTCGCCAACAACGCTGGCTGCCTTGAGTGCACATTGGTCTTCTGCACCGGGATCCAGATACTCATCATTGCCCTTGAGCCTGGTCTGCAGAGTCTGGAGCTCGGTTCCGGTGAAAAATGCAGCCCCCGAGTCAATAAAACCAGCAAATCCGATGCTGTCCGACAACCAAGGTGAGCGTATTCGAATTTCACTTTTTGCGTAAATAACATTTGTTGCGCCAATGGGTTTCAACGTCGGTTGGCATTGGAGTGATGGGTTGCTTCCGGGTGGAACAAAATTGAGCCAGAGCAGAGGGCCTGGGGTGGTCGCACTGCTTGCCTCAGGAAATCCCCTGACAGTTGACCGACCTGCCAAGGTTGCTCGCCGAGAGCTCGGCGCCGTGACCGCAACAGCTTGAGCGTTCACAACATCCGAAATCTTGAGGCCACCGACATTGATTGCACCTGAAATTCTTCTGAAGATTGGGAAAAAAAGACCAGAGTCGACGCTGTATCGATCGTATTTGACGTCTGAAAACAAACCAAAGCGGGCATGATTGGAAACCACATCGAAGGTCAAACCGTTCGTCGGCCATTCAACATTATCGCGAGAGTCAAACGAAGCAGCCAACAGAAATTCACGGATTTTGACTGTCGGACGATCAAGTGCCTCCAGAGGCTTCAAATCCTCGCCGAAAGCCTTAGACCATTCATGAATGACGCGCGACTGCAACGTCCAGGTCCTGTCGCCAATCAGTGGGCGCCAAGCAAAGCCCGTGTCGAAGGTCTCAAAATATCGATCCGAGAGCGACTGTGCCGAAACCTCCAAACCTGAAGAAACACTCCAATCAAGTGGAGTGACAAAACTTCCAAAACGGATGAGAGGCTCCATCAATCCGACAGTCAATTTACGCCCCATAATTCTCTGGTTTGAAAACACAGAGCTCTGGAGTTTCTCTTGACTCAGCGTCAGCGCTGAAGTGAATCTCAAACCATCTGTCGTCAGGTTGTTCTTGGCAAAATCAACGTTAAAGCGATATCCACTGCGGGTTCCATATCCCGGACTCAAGCCAAGCGAATAACTTCTTTTGCCCGTCAGGCGCACAACAACATCCAACACGGAATCACGACGCTCCAGAGCTTCGGATGAAATCGGCTCGATGATCACAGAATCAAAAAGATCATGTTTTAAGATTCTCGCCCGACATTGCTCCAGGCCATCAGGTGTAAATATGTCGCCCGTTCTGAGTCCACTCTCTTGAATAATTCTCGCCTGCTTGCCGAAACTGTCGCCCTCTGCATAAATCTTCCCTATGCGAACCAACGGACCCGGATTGAGATCCACGGTGACCTGTATTGGCTTGACGGTTCCCACGGGATTCAGGCTCTTGGTAAACACCTGTATTGACGCGTAAGCATATCCAGCATTCATCAGCTCAAGTCTGACTTCATCTTCAAGATTTTTCAAAATCTGCGCATTCAGTGGTTGTCCGGGCTGAAGAATGCGCTCTTGAAAATTCTTTGTCAGCTTGAAATCAAATGGACGTCCGAGGATTGTCACATCACGCAGCACCGAACGGAATCCGGGTTTTACTTCAAATATCAATTTGACACTTCTACCGTCTTGAGAGAACTGCGCCACAGGATCGGCGACTTTGGCTTCCGCGAAGCCCTCTTCAATATATAACGCAAGCAGCTTGTCCCGATATCTCACCAAGGATTCCTCAACGTAGGGAACTGCACCTTCAAGCATTCCAGGAGTCAAATCGAGCTTCTCGATGACATCCTGCTTGGGCAAAGGCAATTCACCAAAAAATTGCACATCTCCGATGACAATTGGAGGACCTGTTTGAACAAAGAATCGAATCACCAAGTCGCCGTTTGGATCTGTCATCCGCGCCGGACCTGTGACCACGGCAGTTGCAAATCCGCGGTTAAAGAACTCACGCCTCACTTCGGCACGCAATTCATCATCAGACAAATTGAGAACATCATAAGCCGAAATTTTTTCTCGAAACTCCGACACCACGTCGGTGACAACACCTGTCTGCCTGTTCAAAACTTCAAGGCGGGTCTTTGGACCACGGATGTATCTGATTTTTACGGATGCACGCTGCAGATCTGAAGCAACATCCATCGATAACAGCGACAACTCGCTGCCGAAGTATCCATCCGAAAGCAGGCGACCCTTCTGCCGCTCGAGGACTTCCTCAAGAGCTGCCCGATCACACAAGGTGCCAAGCTCAATGGGTGTTGTGAAATAGTCGAAAAAGCTTTCGTCTGGTTCTGTGGTGATCTGGGCAATTCGACACGGTGTTTCCAGCGAAACCGGAAAAATGATTTTCAATTCTCCACCCAGACCGGGAACTGTCTCGGGCGCATCAACTCTCGACATCAGGTATCCACGTTCCGCGAGTTTCTTCCGAATAGCCTCACGATCCCTGTCAGCCTCTTCAACAATATAGGGCATGCCCACTTTTGTTTTGAGAGCAACTCTTACCTGTCGCACCTGCCCGGAATTTAAACCTCGAAATGCAACTTCGCCTACCTTTGGAAGGCGATTTGCAGTCACCAGCAGAACTGCCGACTCTTCACCTGACAACCTGAAGACACCAATATTTTGGAGACTCTGTCTTTCGAAAAGGACGTGAATGATCGAGTTGGAAAGGTCGGCTATTGGCAACTCTTTGATGACGCCGACAAGATCATTCGGTGGTTCCCAGGGGGAGCCATCAATACTGAAGACAATGCGAGGTCGTGACTCAATTTCCTTCTTTTCGTATGCATCAGAAGCGAAAGCAAATGAAGAGCAGAATGCAATGAAAATCACTGCAGCAAAATGACGAATATAAGAGGCAACATAATTGCCGAATTCGGAATCTCGCCCCAGCAATCCTACTTTCCTCCAAATTGAAATTTCAAGCCACCGGATATTTCCGAATACGAACCAATCTGAGTGGAACGCCGGTCAAAACCGCCCACCATGTTTACGCTTTCGTTGATAAAGATCGTACCCGTCAACGACTGTCGACTGGGCTCATAATCGAGTCCCAAATTGAACTTCTCACCCAGGTCTCGACTTGCTCTGGCTCGCCAACTGCTCTGCCCGCCATCCAAAATCGGCTGAAGTTCAAAACGATCAACAAATCCCCGGGTGATTTTTGATACAGCCTGGCTCAGCGGATCGTCGAACAAGCCGACGACCTGGTTCGCGATGGCTTGAGTCACTGCCGTCTGTGTTGTTTCGCCAGGTCCGCGCCCCGTAGAAATCATGCGAATCAATGCAGGCCTTGTCAGTGGATTTCCATCGGGCCCTGTAGATGGATCGCTCCAAATATTCAGTCGTGGCTTTGAAAGCGGCCCCTCGGCACCAACAAAGACGTTATATTTGTCGATCTTTGCAACCATCTGTGAATCGAGCTTTGGTTCAATTTTCACGATATTGTCGAACACAGCTTCCGCACGAGTCACCTCGAACCTGGTCTTCAATAAGTTCAACACACCATTGTCGAGTCTCACCTGACCCGCAAGAATCGGCTCAACATCACTGCCTGAAAGGCGCACTGCAGACGAAAGTCGACCACGGATACAATTGCTTTGCACAGTGAAACTGTTGTCTGCCTCGATCGCGATGTTTAAATTGACATTCGGATTTGTCGTCTTGGCCAGAGAACTTTCAGAAGAGCTTGAGCCGGAGCGGATAAAATCCTGGCACGTCGCATCCCGATAGGCGCGCCCTTTGGTGATTCTCAAATCACCATTCAATCCGTAGGGCCGTCCACTTCCGGTGATCTCGACCTGGCCGTCGAGCGTTGTTTCTACAGTTTCAAAAAGCTCTTGAGGCCAACGGAATTGCGCTGACCGTAAATTCGCCCGCAACGCCAGTGATGGCTCGCCTGCCAACCGATCACCCTCTGATGCAAGATCAATTGTACCGACAAGATCAATCTGCCCATTTCCCTTGGCACCCGTCAAAGAGGGAATCTCGATGCGTGAGTCATCAAAAACAAGCCTGCCATTCATCCCGACAATTGGTGGAACAAAATACTTTCCACCAATTGATACGTTCTCCATCCTTGCTTCACCGCGAAGGTTTGTGCCTTCCTCGGACTTCTCGATTTCCCCATTTACAATGATTGAACCGGACGAGTGCGAAATCAAATCGGTGACCTGACTGAGTATCTCCGATTCCAGTTTCGCCTCCAGCATGTTTGTGTAGTATCCCGTGTCAAGTTCATAGCGACCTTGCGTTCTAATGCTTCCAGAGGGACCTGCAACTAGAAGCCGAGAACTCGAAAGAACTCCCTCGGACAACGAGATCCGAACCGGTGCACTGAGATTGAAGTTTGATTTTCCGATTTGAAACCGAAGTCTGCTGATTTGTCCCGCACCTTCAACAAGAGGAACAATCTCCTCTCCTTTTTCGACAATGCGTTTCAAACCTGGTGCTTCAATGCTTAGGTCGGACGAAACTTCTCCTGACACCCTCACCGCGTTTGAGCTTTTGTTGAGGGCGGGAATGTATTTGAATATCTCGAATGACCGGAGACTCATGAAAATCTGAGTTGATCGCTCGAACGCATGATCGAGGATAATTCTTGCCTGAACCTGATCATAAAGACCTGAGGCTGTTACGTTGAGTGGCCCGCCTCCATGAGAAGACGCACTCAACGCAACAGAACCGAGGGGGGTGTTGCCCCATTTGAGCTGGTCAATTCTTCCAGATGATGAGAGTTCCCAGTCTTTGAGACCACCCTGCATCGAACCACGCAAGTCGACGAATCCCGACACAATGTCGCCCTTTTCGTTCTTGAACTGAAAAGGAAGCGACTGTACTTCGGTTCTGGCAGAAAGTGACTTTTGCGAAATGCTTTCGATTTCGAAAATCGCCTTTGAGTTGGGAAGATCTGGCCCGCCTCCATTCTTTCGCGCCAACATTCCCGAACTTCCGATGCCCATTGCAGGATTCTGAATGTAGATCCGACTGCCGGAACACCATCCTTGTTGGCAGAAGAAATTCGCTTTCACGTCCGTCGCGCTGAGTTCAGGATGTGACAGATTGCGAACAGCGAGGGAAAGTTGGAAATCAGATCGCGAAAGGTCACGCAAATTGCCTTGCATTTGGAAATTCGAAACCGTCAGTTGGCCCCGGGTCGATTTTGAAAGTCGCCGACCACCCTCTCCAAATATGCGCAAAAAATCTTCCAATTGGCCGTCGAACTTTG
>JBDLRR010000220.1:0-7605 GCA_039799985.1 Pseudomonadota bacterium
GTTCAATGACGGATCTTTCGTCCACCGGCCAACAACAACCTTCATGTCGACGTTCGACAAAGATTGGGTCAACGTCTTCTTGTCTTTGCTTGCCGCTTTTTCCATACCCAGAACGGAGTTCTTGAATCCAGCCAGAACCGGGAATGAATCAACAACGGTGTGGAAAAGTTCTTTTATCTTTGAGTTCGGACTACGGATACAACCACCCGAAACACGACGCTGCTCTGCGTCGGCAATCTCAAGGATCCACTCTGCGGCATTTCCGTGAACGCCATACTCACCGTGGAACCAAATCACATAGCTACCCAAAGGATTTTTTGCACCACAAGCTCCGAAAAGCTCAGGGTTGGCTTTGATGATTGCCATCCGTTCTTGTTCATTGGCTGCCGTCTTGCCGGTCTTGGGATCCTTGGGCGCACGGGGCAACCATTCCGGACACACCTGCATGTCTTCGACCGCAAAGATACCCGTTGGAGTTGATTGTGGGATCTGGTCGTGAAACTCGCCTGTCACGTCAGCAGAGGCGATATTCCATTGATCGACTATTTTGCCACCCTTGTACAAGCTGGCTCGGTTGGTCTGCAGATTGATACGAACTGCGAGCGCAGACGAGAGCGCTTTTTGCACGGAGGCATCATCGGTGTTGGCCGATTTCATCCACATCGTCTGGGCGTCGGTCTCGGAACCATCTGATGACGAATTCTGCGAAGAGCATCCCACTGCGACGATGGTCAACAGACTCGCGCACAGTTGAGTCCAAACATTTTTCGCAATCATCGGCTTTCTTGGCAAAAACATGGTGACCCCCAAAAAACTTGCTGCGCTGTGAGGCGCCGTGACGCCCCTTGAGCAAGTTGAAGGCCAATAAAAAGCAAAGCACTTTCGGATTCTTGGCCCTAGAAGCCATGACCAAAGATTGGACAGTGTTGAAGGATGGGATGTCCACGCAGAACAGAACGTGCCACCGCCGAACCGGGGTCATGTTCCAAAAAAAACACTCTGAAATCGATCCTGTCTTCGACACATTCCCAAAGAGCGCCCGCACACATTGCGCAAGGTTCGAGAGTGACCCACAGACGACTGCCTCGTGGCAAAGGCCTTCGCTCACGCTGCCACCAGAGCTTCATGAGGTTCATTTCGGCATGCCGCGTGCGGTCCCGGCCAGCGGTATTTGAAGCTGTGGCCAAAAGCCGCCCCTCATGCGAAACCAACCAACACTCAATAGATCGATTTTGCTCGGCTTTGACAAAACTCCTCTGTGCCGAAGCAACAATCGAAGGCAAAGCCACGGCTCTGCCTTCGCCAGGTCCCACGTTCACGGCTTTGTCAGCAGTCCTGATGCGATTCATTATCTCTATAGGTACATTTGCAAGCTGTGTGCTCCGTTTGGCGCATACGATCACGACCCCTCGACACAGCTGAGTCTGGGGCTCGGTCGAATAAATACGACTGCGCAAAATGAAATGCGCTGAGGGAGGAAACAGTTGCCAGACTCCCTCAACAAGAGCAGTCACCGCAGAGCAAGGTTCAAAGGGCTTGCGACGATATTCAGCCCAGTACAGAATCCCATTCCACTCAAGCCAGGCGATACCCATTTGAATTCAACCCGCCTGACGCAAAGCCTGGCTGATAGACATCCGCAAGACTTTGGAGGCTGCCAAAAGACTGCCAAAGCAACCAGCCGCGACAACAAGGATGAGGGCCTCAATCACCATGGGAATTTGCAGCTCAACAAAAGTCTTGAACGAACGGGTGATACCAGGACCCGGAGGCATATAGAAACCGTCCTTGAGAAGGGTCAGGTTCACGAGATAAACAAACAAGATTCCAAGGCCTGCACCGATGATTGCCGAAATACAACCTTCCATCGCAATCAACGCCAAAATATCTCGCTTCGATTCGCCATTTGCACGGAGCATTCCAATTTCCTGGGTCCGCTCGAGTATGGAGGAAGTTGCGGTATTGAAAATACCAAGAACGACGACAAAAAGGATGATCAACCGGACAATTGCATATTGGGCATTCAAAAAATCAACTGAATTCTGATAATAGATTTTATCCAAAATCTCGAATGGTGTGGCCTCGATGCCCGTGAGCCGACCTTCAATTGCGG
Organism: Pseudomonadota bacterium; assembly: GCA_039799985.1. GTDB lineage: Bacteria > Bdellovibrionota_B > Oligoflexia > Silvanigrellales > Silvanigrellaceae > RFOM01. Next base: position 2,114 of record JBDLRR010000220.1, read on the forward strand.
TCTCAACTTTTGACCAATCGTCGTGATTGCGCAAGCCAAGAGAAATTTTTTCAACCTTGTCGGTATCCATCAATCGCTGAGCTTGAGGCAACTGAATCTGAAAAAATGCATCATCGAGTTCGCGCGAACCAGTATGGAAAATTCCAACCACATTGAAATCAGCGCCATTGAGGGTTCCGTGAATCGTGTTGGTCAACAACGTGATGCGACTGCCAATATCAACGTCAAGGGAATGGGCGAGTCCCCTGCCCAAAACAATTCCCTCACTCTCGCCCCGCAGAGGCTGCCCTTTGGTCACGTTGATGGTGTAAAAAAAGTCGCTTTCTGCCTGGCCATCAATGCCAACCCCCCGTGACCCCAACGAGCGCGTTCCGTTGGAAACCAAGGCTGCGAATTCGAGGCGTGGAAAAACTTTTTCAACGCCATCGATGGACTGTAAAGTTTGCAATACCTTGTCGGCATCGGAAATCCAGGCCTCCCAAGGCTTGGGAAGAACTTTGTCACGGTAACCAGACGTATTGATTTGACCATTGCCATAATGGGCATGAATCGCGTTGTTTCGATATTCATTTAGAAGCCCGGTGTTGAAACCTCTGAACACAAACAATGCAGCTGCGCCTACTGCAACGGTTGCAAGCGTCACTGCGGTGCGTCTTTTGTTGCGAAGCAAGCTTCGGATGGCAACCTTCAACAGCATTTCAGACTTCCTCCTGGCAACGGCCATCGCGCAGGCGAATCACTCTGTCGGCAAGTCCAATCGCTTGAGGATCGTGGCTAGCCATGACAACAGAGTGACCGTGCTCCCGGCAAATTCTCTGCAACAACGCCAGAACCTCAGCCCCCGTCTTTGAATCGAGGTTGGCCGTGGGCTCGTCGGCAATAATGACTTTCGGGTTCTTTGCAAGCGCTCTTGCCAATGCGACCCGTTGACGTTGACCACCGCTCATTTGCTGCGGACGCTTGTGCCGATGATCTGACAATCCGACCCATTCCAATGCCGTGCGTGCAGCTGTTGCTCTATCCTGTGCAGGTTTACCCTGCCGGGCCAGAAAATATTCGACATTTTCTTCAGCCGAGAGAACATCAATCAGATGAAAACTCTGAAACACAAAGCCAATCTCATGCCTGCGGATCCGATTCATTTCAGCCTCAGGCAGTCCCACCAACGACTTGCCAAAATAACTAAGATCGCCCTTCTGCAGTGGCTCAATCAATCCCAAAAGATTCAGCAATGTCGATTTGCCGGAGCCGGATGGACCCGCCAGACAGGTGAACCGTCCAGACTGAATTTTGAAGTCAATATTCGTCAACGCGGGAACCTGCACATCACCCAACTGATAGTTCAAGGAAATACTGCGTCCTTCGAACAAATCTTCTTTGCTCATGACGGTTCTCCAAGGGAATTTGAAGGCGAATCCTGTTCGGCGAGGATCGTAATCTCACCACGGCCTGCATCCATCCGAACTCTCATTCCGGTTTTCAAGCGACTCACCAGCCCACCGCGCACACCAACAATGGTCGGCAATCCCAGTTCCCGGGCCACAACGGCAGAATGCGAAAGCAAACTGCCCCGCTCGATGAGAAGTCCGCTACAGGCGGGATACAGCGGAACCCAACCTGGATCGGTTCGCTCGGTCACAAGAATCTCGCCGTTGAGTCCTTGAGCGTCCGACATATTCACAACAACGCGAACAATGCCCTCGACCACGCCGGGGCAGCAAGCAGTCCCCAACATCACATTCGGATCATCAGACACGGGCAATTCAGAGGCAAGAAGATCGCTTGCTGCCAACAACTGAGGCCAATGAAGAGAAGCGCCCACGGCACCGCGGGTTGTGAAGCGGTCAGGAGGTGCGGGAGTATTCCGATATTCTTCAAACTCGGACTTCCTTGCCACTGCTGTGCTCTTGAGCAGCAGGCTCGAAGAGCGTCCTTCTGTGTAAGAGATGATTTCTTCGATGGTCAAATAAAACACATCCTCAGGATGTTCGATTGCTCCGAGTGCAGTGAGATTTGCCCCAAAGCCCCGAAACAGATGACGCACGATGCCAAAAGTTTTGGTTCTGTCGAAGCGCAGATTTTCGCGATCACGAACAGCACTGCGGGCATGAGAAAGGACCCAATAAAACAGTGGACGCTTCACAAATCCGAACAAGCCCTGCAGCTTTTCATTTGCTTCAGATTCTGCCTTCTTTCGGATTTCACGCTCGCGTTGCTCCATAGCTTCGATGGAGTAACTCTTCATGCGGACGTAACTTGCCACTGCTTCCAGAGCAAACGAAGGATCATCATGAAGATCATGCTCCTCAAGTTTCAGCTCATTCACACAGCGGAATCCATAGACATCAAGAAATTCCTTGAACTTGAGAAACAACTCAGGAAAAACGCCCTTTTCAAGCATCGCCTTCCAGGCATCTCGGGCCGAAGTCGACATGAACCAACTGCGGCGATTCTCGGGCCCGTTGTCAACATCAGCCGCGATGCGCATCAACATCCGCGTCGGTTCGGTGCTCTCGAGATCGCCTTGACCGCAGAGAAGATCATTTTGCAGCGTAGAAACATCACCGCCTTTGGATATCCAGCGGTCAACAAGAGTCTTCAAAAGACCAAAAAAGACCATGCACCGAGTGTCATTCACAATCGGTGCCTGCCAATGCTTCAAAACCCGCTCAGTCAACGAATGGTAGTAATTCACCTGCTCCTGAAGCGACATTCTCCGAAAATTTTTGTGTCGTCCTTCGGCAACAATCGCATCAACCCGCTGTTCAAATGATGTTATGAGAGGCCGAATATAAAAAAGACGCGAAACCAAAGTTATTCCGAGTTTCAGCCGGGCAGACATCGAATACTCGACAGGCTGACTTGTGAAATCAAAGAGTGCTGCAATTTCTGGTTTGAGACCTTGCTTCACTCCCATCATCGTTTCCATGAATGATTTGCTTTGGGCAGTTCCGGGGAACAGATAAAGCAGGCGATACCAGTTGGCCAAGTTGTAGTAGATGCGACCACGAATCAATCCGAGCATGTTTCGAAACGTGGATTCATTCTCAGCGATAACTTTCTCGGGCACCTGCATCAAACGGCAAAACTGATAATATACCTCCTGATAGCAGCGACTCACATGGCTGAATGTCAGTGGTGTTGTGACTCCGCAGAAACTTTCGATGATGTTTGAATTGTCCCACAACACATAGTTTGCACCCGAGCATTTTTCGTCAAAGACACCTTCGGGCGGCAAGGTGGTGATGGGGCGCGCTTGCAAAACGTGAACCTGACCGCCTGCCACTGCCCACTCGATGTCCTGAGGACCACCAAACTTCTTTTCGATGTCGAGCGAAATTTTGGCAATCGTCCGGATCTCGGACTCTGTCAGGCTGGCAACAGAAACCTTGCCTGCTTCAACATCGCTTTCCTTCAGACCGCCTTCTGGTGCATGCCGAAGTGCTTTCGTTTTGTCGACAATCTCCTGCTGAAACTCGAATGTCTTTCTGTTCACGGTGAATTCATCTGCCGGAAGCAGTCCACTGACGAGTCCCTCACCCAATCCCCAAACACTGCTGATCATCAGGTTGTCACGATCGGATACAGCCACAGGATTGCGCGAAAAAGCGACTCCCGCAGCGTCGGCATTGATCATTTTTTGAATAACAACCCCAACTCGGATACCCGAGAGCGAAAGACCTCGCTCGCTGCGATAAGCGAGTGCACGCGCGGACCATCCCGAGGCCCAGCAGCGCAAAATACTCTTGCAAATGGCTTCGGGTCCTTTTTGAAAAAGGAACGATGAAAACTGGCCTGCGAAGGAGTTGTCACCGGAATCTTCGTCCAGCCCACTCGATCTGACGGCCACCAACGAACCAATCAGGCCGGATCGCTCCAACTCCAGAATCAGTTCTTCCCTGATCCGAAGAGGAATTTGCTTGCCAAGGAAGAGCTCTTCGACGTTTTTCTCTACCTCGGCAAAATTCTGTCCACTTAAGGAAAGCTCGCTCAACAAACCATGCTGCTCAAGGAAAACATCGAACGCATTGGAACTCAGGCAAATCCATTCCGGCACTGGAAAGCGGGCTTGAGACAACTTTGCCAGATGGTACGCCTTGCCTCCACCAACGCGGCGAAATTCTTCCACCGATGTCGAAGAAGTCAATACAAAGTTCAGTGCAGATTCGTGCATCAGATCAACTCCCAAGATTCAAAAGCGAAATACCGTGAACACACCAACCCAGGCTGCAAACAACACAGAGAGCGCGGCGATTCCTTCCGATGCTTTGTGACTCTTGTCACGTATGGCCTGTTGAAAAATCATCAACAGAGCCAAGCCTTGTACAACAAGCAAAGGAACAGCTGCCGAAACCCCGCTTCGAAACATGATAGCTGCCAAAAAAATCGAGACTGTCTGGAAGAAAATCGCAATGGCAGCAGATTTCTGCAATCCATAAATCTGCCTGTAGGTCTGCGCGGCCGGATGTGCATCGGGCTTCAGCTTGCGGGTGAATTCATACGAAATGGATGCGCAGACATTGACTCCCACGTATAGCCACGCAAGCTCTTGCTCTGCGAACATTGAAGCAAACAGTGAAACTCCATAAAGATAAAGCGGAACACCAACAATCTGGTGCGACAATGCGTAAAGAAGAGGATAACCCGCAAGGAAAGACCCGATGTAAAACTCCTTGTACATCAACCACAGATATACCGCAGAAATGGCCATCAGTAGTCCTTGCAATTGCGCCGAAAGCAAAAGATGCCCTGCCGAAAGAAGCAAAAGAACAGAAAAAGCACCAACAATTGCCCGCCCCATTTCTTGAGTGGAGATGAGCCCCCGTGGCAAAGGCCGCCCAGGGTTGGCGAGTTTGTCTTTCTCAAAATCCTTCATCTCGTCCATCATTCTTGCCAGAACCATGAACAAGACCGACGACACGATAGCCAGGATTGCCAATGCTGCCGACGGCTGAGTCTGCAAACAGACGCTGCGTGGCAATTGATTACACTGGCCGTGCACTTGTCCAAGAAAAAATCCACTGACGACCGGACCTGCTGCCAACAGAAGAAGCACAAACAAAGGACTTCGTTCCTTGATATAAATCCACCATCTCTGCATCCTCAGCCCCTTTCGCCAGGTTCCTGCTCTGTCGATTCTTGAGCGATGCCGTCGATCGCGCGCTATAATCGCATTCCAAACTTTGAAATCGTTGTTGCCGATGCTCTTGGCGATACGTTCGACATGGCGAACTTCGTCATCTGCCACAACAATTCCATCTGACTTCGCGTCGCGATAAAGAAAGGCTCGTGAATGGCCCAATCTTGCATACAACTTCTGCTCGAATAGAAAATCTTCCAAACTTTGATCGGCTCTTCCGGCATACCAGAAACCGCTCTCATCCTGCAGAATTCTGTCGCCAGTGCGGTGCCAGAGAATTCCTTCAGAATCACGCATCTTGTTGTGCTTGTTTGCCTCTGCATCAGTGACGTACTCTGGGCACACATTGGGT
>JBDLRR010000221.1:0-2569 GCA_039799985.1 Pseudomonadota bacterium
AAAGAACGAGTCGACAGCATTTCTCGCGCGGCTCTTGCGGAAATTCGCTATGCAAAACCTGTTGAAGGTCCTCTTCAACTCAAACTCAATGTTGATGATGTGGGTGCAGAAGGAATTGATGCTGCACTTGCTTTGCGCGCCGCAGTGCGTGGTTCAATGCGGGCAATCTCAGAGATCAAAGCTGACCTTTCTCCAGAGGAGCAAAAACAGTACACACTTTCTGTCGCAAATAGTGGATTAATTGTGTCGAAATCCGCAAACGACAGATCCTACACGTTGCCCATATCCCTCCTGGCACAGGCCTCGATGACGGAAATCGGTCGAAACCTCTCTGCAAGTGGTATTTCGAATGTCAATATCACAGACGTCATGAAGGAAATTGCTGGCCAGTCGGTGGCGTACTTGGGTAATTTGCGGGTTTCAGGTGATCAGCTTGTGGATTCGGTGGCGGCAATCGCCGCAGGTTTGTCGTCGGGGGCCGCAAAAGAAGGCACGGCTAACGAGATCGCTCGTGCAGTTGCCATGGCTGTGTCGGAAAAGCTCGCTTCTGTGGGCCTTCCTGCAGACAAATTGACCACGGCAGTCAAGGAAATTTCAAGCCGCATCGTCGAAGGACTGAGCCAGACTTCGTTGTCGGCAGCAGTACTCACAGATACAAAAGCAGGATTGTCAGAAGGTATCATTTCAGGCTTGGGAAGCACGATTTCGCAGACTGAAATAGATTCGCTTGCGCAGTCTGTGCAGCAGGCGTTCACAGAAACTCCGGCTGGCAGCGTGAAGGTTCTTGAAGAGGCACCCACTCTGCGTGGCGTGACTCTGTTTGGGGGAATTTCAAACCGCGCTCTGACAATCAGTTTTGCCGACGTGCTTTCACAATGTGGATTCACTCCAGAGGATGCTTCGCGCACGCGCTTTTTGTTGAACTCAATTTATTCCGGTGAGTTGCGCAAGGGTGGTGTGAAATTGTTCCAAGGAGCCTTGTGGGTTCCGGGTGAACGCTTGGAGTGGACGCCGCCGTTGTCTGCCAAGGAAGGGCAAAGGGCTTTCAAGCTGACCGCTTTGCTGGGCGACACACTGACCCAGCGTGCCGTGGATGTCACGGTTTACGTTCAAGGCGCAAACGAAGCTCCCATTCTCGCAAATATTAACACTATCCCTGGTGGTGCTGAAGACACGCCAATGATCCTCACCTATGACATGATCAAGGGTGCTTCTGATCTTTTTGACAAGGATTCGGGTCAGGTTTTCTTCAAGGTGACTTCGCTTGAAAACGGCACAACGCTCAAAGGCGGAGTTCCGGTTCAAATTGGAACGCTCGTGGGTCCGGGTGAATTTGTTTCATGGACCCCTTCTGCAAATGCGAACGGCACTCTTTCGCCCTTTAAAGCTGTTGCCTATGACGGTGAACTGGAATCTGCTGCTGCAGTTCCCGTGACTGTCTCTGTTGCACCTGTCAACGACGTACCGACCCTCCGTGCGGCTGTCACAGTGTTGGATGGACTGGAAGATTCACCCACCACGTTCAGCAACGGACGCCTCAAAGAAATCACCGAGTCTGCCGACGTCGACATGAATCTGTTGACCTTCAAGATCACCGGAATCAATCAGGGAACACTCACTCGTGCCGGCGGAACTGCCGTGAACGTTGGAGATGTGATTCCTGCAGATGAAATCATTTCTTGGCGACCACCGTTGGACACCGTTGGTGTTCAGTTACCTGTTCCGGCATTCCGCGTCGCTGCTTATGACGGGATAGAGTTCAGCCAACTGGAGACTCAAATCTCGGTGCAGGTGAATCCTGTCAACGATGCACCTGTGTTGACCTCCATCCAACCCTTCCCGGATGCTGTGGAAGGCGTTCCATTCTTCATCAGCTACGAGAAGCTTCTTGCGAGTTCGGACTTGCGGGATGTTGATACGGCAAACCTGAAGTTCAGACTTGTGAGCGTGAGCGGTAGTAATGGTGAAGCGGTTTACGTCAAGGGAAGCACGACACCGCTGACTGCTGGTGCGATCTTGAGCCCTGGAGATGTCTGGGAATGGACACCGCCATCGCGTTACTACAACAGAACCCTGCAAGGATTTGTTGTTGAAGGTTGGGATGACTCCTTGGCAAGTGAACGACAATTGGGTGTCGACTTCCAAATTGTTGCCATCAATCAAGCTCCCGAATTCAAGGTTGCCAATGCCCGCAATGCGGGTGCAGTTCCAGTCAAGGCAGATGAACAGACGACCATCACTTACGACCAGTTGGCAGCTGCTCTGGCGCTTTATGATGCAGAGAATATCGTGCCTATTCTTGAGTTCAGAAAAGGCAAGCCAATCATTGTCATCGAACGAGTTGATTTCGGTGTGCTGAGGAAAAATGGCGAACTCGTCATACCCGGCATCACCACTTTGGAACCGGGTGAGTCTTGGGTCTGGACGGCGCCTTCGAGCCGTTTGGGAATTGCAGATGCACTTGTTGTTCGCGCAAAAGATGCAGACAATCTTTTCAGCAAAAGTGCAGCAACCTATCGCTTTGAAGTTCAGGAACGCGACAACCGTGCACCAACTTTCAACACGGTCG
>JBDLRR010000222.1:0-5971 GCA_039799985.1 Pseudomonadota bacterium
CGAACCCCGACCCCTGCGCTAATCACCGACTCCACTGCGGATGTGGTGAAATTGGTAGACACGCACGTTTGAGGGGCGTGTGCCGCGAGGCATGACGGTTCGAGTCCGTCCATCCGCACCATCTTTTTCCCCTCAAGAACAAGAATCGACTCCATTTGGGGTCGTTTTTTTTTGCTCTTTGGAATATACTCTCCGCTGGAAGATGTTGTTTCCCCTTGAGGTTAACGTGAATGACCGCCCTTGAAATTATTCTGATGCTGGCAGTCGGTCTGCTGGTTGCCGCGGGCGCGTTCGTTGCAGTTTACGCAGTGAACATGCGCGCAAAGTCTAAAGAGATTGAAATTCAGCGCGCAGATGCAGAACGCCGTCTGAACCAGGCTCGCCAGGAATCCGATCAAATTGTGAAGAATTCTTTGCGCGAAGCAAAGGAACTTGCCCTTCGTGAAGGCCGCGACCACGACCGCGTTCAAAAGGAAAAAACCGTTGAACTGCAAAAGGTCGAAAAGCGAATTCAAAAGCGTGAGGAGACTCTCGACAAGCGTGAACAGCAGCTGGAACAGAAAGAAAAAGATCTGAAAAAGCAGGCTGAGCACGTGGAACGCGAAGAACGTCGCGCGTCTGATGCCATCAAAAATGCAGAGCGCACACTGCGTGAAAGTCAGGAAAAGCTCGAAAGCGTTGCCAGACTCTCTCTGGAAGAAGCGCGCGACATGCTCAAGCAGTCTATCGAGAGCGAAGTACGCCGTGACACCGCCGAAGAAATTCGCCGCCTGGAAGAAGAAGCTCGCCGCACGGCTGAAGAAAAAGCCCGCTCGGTGGTCGCAACCTCGATCCAGCGCATGGCCAACGAGTTTGTCACCGACGCCTGCGTGAGTGTTATCAGCCTGCCTTCGGACGACATGAAAGGCCGCATCATCGGCCGCGAAGGACGCAACATCCGCGCCATCGAGCAAGCTACCGGAGTCGACATCATCATCGATGACACGCCCGAAGCAATTCTCATTTCTTGCTTCAACCCGATGCGCCGCGAAATTGCCAAGGTTGCAATTGAACGCCTGCTTGCAGACGGACGCATCCATCCGGCCCGCATCGACGAAATCGTAAGCAAGGTTTCCAAAGAATTCGACGAAATGACCCGCGAAGCTGGCGAACGTGCAGCGTTCGATTGCGGCGTTCAAGGCTTGCATCCGGAACTCGTCATGGCTCTGGGCAAGTTGAAGTTCCGCACGTCAGGTGCGCAATCTGTTTTGCAACATTCGGTCGAAGTCGCTCAGCTTTCGGGAATTCTTGCAGGTGAACTCGACATGAACGTTCGTATCGCCAAACGTGCAGGTCTTTTGCACGATATTGGCAAAGCTTTGAACGAAGAAAATGAAGGTCACCACTCGGGAGTTGGCGCACAATTCCTGCAGAAGTGTGGTGAGTCTGCTGAAGTTGTTGAAGCCGCTGCAAAGCATCACCTCGAACAAAACCAGAACGTGGGCCCGATTGCCGTGGTCGTTCAGATTGCCAACTCGATGAGTGGCTACAGGCCCGGTGCACGCCGCGATTACCTCGAGAAGTCGATGGGCCGCATGCGTGAAATGGAAACCATCGTTGCCGACATGTCGGGAGTCGATCAAGCCTACGTCATCCGTTCCGGTCGCGAAGTGCGGGCGATGGTCTCGTCGACCGTCACCGACGACAGCGCCGTGGGTGCCTTGGCTCGTTCTGTTGCCAAGAAGATCCGCAGCGACCTCAATTATCCTGGCCAAGTGCGCGTGACCATGGTTCGCGAACAGCGAGTGACCCACCTGGCCAAATAAAGCCGGTGCAAAGGTGGTGAATTGTCATGAGCAGTATTTTGATTGTGAAAGGGAATGAATCGTTTTTCGAGGCTCTGCCCGGACAACTCATTCCCTTTTCGCGCGAGGGCATCGTACGCATCCTGATGCTCGGCGATGTTATTGGTCGACCCGGACGAAAGGTCCTTAAAAGCGTTCTGCCTCAACTCAAACATCGTGCAAAAATCAACCTGGCCACCATCAATGGCGAAAATCTTGCCGGTGGTTTTGGCATCACCCAGAAAATCTTCAACGAGCTGATTGCGACCGGTGGCGTTGATGTCATCACCATGGGAAACCATTGGTGCGACAAACCCGAGGTGCATTCCATCCGCAAGTCGAGCAACAAAATGGTGTTGCCACAGAACCTGAAAAACCTTGATGGCGTGGATGCTATCCCCGAATTCGAAATTCCGGGCTCGAAACGCACATTGTGCGTGGTGAATCTCATGGGCCAATTCGCCATGAAGCACGAATACAATGATCCGTTCGAGTTTCTGGAAAAAACGAGGCCAACTCTTGAAGCGAAAGTGCAGGGTGGGCAGAGCATTGTTGTGGTTGACGTGCACGCCGAAGCAAGCAGCGAAAAGCAGGCCATTGCGTGGTTCATGGATGGCGTCGCTGCAGGCCTGATTGGAACACATACCCACACACCCACGAGCGACGAACGCATCACCCGCAAAAACACCGCATTCCTCACCGACGTGGGCATGACTGGCCCTTATGAGTCGGTGATCGGCATGTCGCTTGCCGGTTCGATGTGCCGTTACTTTTCGCCCAAGCAAAAAAAGCCACAGGAGGTTTCGGAAAAAGACCTCTGGTTGTGTGGATTTCTGCTCGAAATTTCGGAACAAACAGGCATGACTCTTGCCGCACACCGCATCCAATACCGCGAGGACAACGAAGAATGGACTCTTCGGACCGTCACACCACCGAGCCATCCGTAATCCCGAACTTCAGGTCGGATTGTCCACTTTGCCGGCTGGCTGCCGAGGGTCGAGGGCAGGGGGACTTTCTCTGCGAACTGAACAACGTCGTCGTCACCCGTGGACCGTTTGCGGGTCGATGGCCGGGCGCAGTTCAAGTCACAGCCAAACGCCACCTCAAAGACCCCTCCCAACTTAAATATCCACACTTTATCCACACCCAGGCGGAGCTTTATCTTCTGGAAACAGCCGTCCGAAAAGCGACCCGCGCCAGGCACATGAACGTGGTGAAATTTGGCAATGTCGTGGAGCACTTGCACTGGCACATCATCCCCCGTTACATGAACGAAATCCATTTGCAGAAGTCGCCTTGGGAACTGATTTCCATTCCCGATGAACAACTTTTCCACAGCAAATTTGATCGACCCCAAGACGAACTCTACGCCGATATTCTTTCTGAATTGAAAGCGGCCAGAGAAGCTCTGCAGCCACCATTTTTTTCGACGGCTTTTTTCGTTCGACCTAAGGAAACAGCAGCGCGCCAAGCATTTCTGCAAAACCCTCTGGCCGTTCAACATCAAATGTTGCGCAACCGGGCTGGGGATTTTGAATGTTTTTTGATGCAACGCAATTACCTGGACTTCGCCTGGGACACTTTTGGTGGCGAGGCCGACCCCGGCGAGACCCCACGGGAAGCGTTGGTCCGCGAACTATGGGAAGAACTGGGCTGGACTCCTTTGGAGCTGTTTGAAGTGACGCGCCAATGGGTTAACGGCATGTTGCGGGGGTTCTGTTACCTTGTCACCCCTTCTCAAGGCCAATTGTTACAAAATGAACCAAAACGGAACCCTTGCGACGAAGTCAAACAAGCAGCTTGGATTCCCTTGGACGAATTGGCCACCAATCCAGGCGGGCGGTATCCAGCACCATTGCACGGTCGTGCGCGTGCACTTGTGGCCGGCGAGCCAGATTTTTCTCTTTGAGATTTCAGACTGTTGGAAAGATTTTTTGGACTTTGACTTGACGGCCAGTAAAGCCGCCTGTAAACGTTTCTCAAACAACCAAACAAGTGAATAGAGGGCTGGAGTTCACCCAGGGAATGGGGCGCTACAGGCGGAAGAGAGGGACCTCTCTCCGGCCCTTCCTTCAAATTCAGAGCGTGAAATTCTCGCCAAGATAAACTTCTTTGACTCGATCCATGCGCGCGACTTCCTGAGGCTCACCCTCGGCGAGGATTTGCCCGCCTGCCAGAATATAAGCCCGGTGACACACACCGAGGGTCTCGCGAACGTTGTGATCGGTGATGAGCACCCCCAGATTTTGCTCACGGACCAGACGGGCTATCAGTTTTTGAATTTCGTCGACTGTGACCGGGTCGATACCCGCAAACGGCTCGTCGAGCAGAAGGAAGCGGGGCGACATCACCAAAGTTCGGGCAATTTCCAGCCGCCTGCGTTCCCCGCCCGAAAGAGCGATGCCAGGCGACTTGCGGATGTGGCCTATCCCGAATTGTTCAATGAGGCGCTCGAGCATCGGCTTCCGCTCAACCCGCGGAATACCCCAAACTTCCATGATGGCAGTGATGTTGTCTTCTACAGAAAGCTTGCGAAACACGCTGGCGTTTTGTGGCAGGTAGCCAATTCCCATGCGCGCCCGTTTGTGAATGGGCAGATCGGTGATGTCCACGCCATCGATCGCAACCCGGCCCGAGGTCGGGGTCAACAAACCCACTGTCATATAGAAACTGGTTGTCTTGCCGGCCCCATTAGGGCCCAAAAGGCCGACGATTTCGCCGCGGCGAACGTGAAAACTGGCATCCTGAACAACGACGCGACCGTCGAATTTGCGCATCAGATGCTTGGATTCCAACAGCCCTGTGGATGGAGAATTCATCGTCGTCCCGATTGAGAAGATTTCTTGACCGGAGTGTTTTGTACGCCAGATGCGCTCGAATTTCCAGACGAAGACCCACCTGTTGACGCAGGTTCCATCACACCGCGCGCGCCCCGGACCTTGATTTCGTTTGTATCCAGGAACACCTCAATCACATCGCCCTGGAGCAGCTCACGACCGCGCCAGATTTTGGGTTTGCCTTTGAGAATCACTTTGCGGTTGCCAATGAAATACTCAAGCTCGTTGGCGACGGCGCGAAGCTCGGCTGCCGTGGCTGTTGCTGCCTTGTTCAGGCTCACGCGGCCTTTGGCCAAGGCACGCTGAGGAGAAGAAGAACCTTTGCTTGAAAAGATTTCTGCAACATCGGATTTCATGACTGCATCAGCTTGTTCGATTTGAACATCGCCTTTGAGCAAAATTCGCCCCTGAGTGAGCGAACCCTCCAGCGATTGCGCCGAATAATTCACAGGAGCAGAACTGTTGTGGTTGAATCCTTCTTCGGCGTTCTGATTGCTGGATGAAGTTCCACTGTTGGATTTGTTGTTCGTCGAAGATTTTCCTTGTGCAGGCCTGGCCACATTCGATGAATGCGAATTTGAATCCTTGTTTGAAGCTGCTGGGGTGGCTGTTGTAACAGGCCGGGGCGTTTCAACCACGGGTGCAGGCGTCGCTGAGGGCGCAGTGGGGGCATCGCCGGATTGAGACGAGGAGCTTGCAGCAGGAGAGTCTTCAAAGTCGGCAAGTGCAGAGTGATTGATCGAAAGCTCGTGAACAAGACCAACGCAAACTGCCACAATGAACAAAGAGAGCCTTGATCGCTTGTGACAAGAAGTTGCGTATCCAGACCGCAAAACGCTGATGACCTGAGACTTCACTTTCATCCCCCTCTTGCCCGCGTGCGTTTGGCTTTGGCGTCACCACGCTTGTTCTTGGTCAGATTTTCCGGGCGTGCCGCAGGAATTTCACTGCCACGCACCGGACCCGCAAATTTGAACGAACGGCTGCGCAATTCCACTTCCATACCCTGAGCCTCAATCTTACGACCCGCCGCAGTGACCGTCACAGGATCTTTTGTCACCAGTGTCATGTTCGGAACATCAAGCGAAAATGCCCGCCCCACTGCAACATGTCCGCGGCTTGCAAGAGTGGCAGTCCCGGGAATCTCGACTCGTTCAAACCTTGCGCTGCCGGAAAACAAATCCAAAGCCGCACCTCCCGGCCTCTGCGCCGTGGCAACCAATTTTTCGCTTGAGACAAATGCAATTCTATTAGCCGGCTCAGCCTTGGAATCAACAGTGCGCAAATGCACATTGCCCTGAGCTGTGAAGC
>JBDLRR010000223.1:0-12063 GCA_039799985.1 Pseudomonadota bacterium
AACTTGTCTTTGTTGAACATGATCATCGACTTGAGTTCCGAGAGAACGTTCTCATCCAGGTCATTTGAAGGCTCGACAACAGCCAACAGCTTGCCAAGGTCGCTCGACAACTTTGAAACCTCGAAATATCCCAAAGAGCACCAGTCGACTCCCGGAATTTCACACGGTGCCAATAGGCTTGACTTCAGTCGCTCATAGTCTTTCACCAGATTTTGCAGCGCAACTTTGAGGTCTTTCTGATTCATTACCTGACGCGTGCGCAGACTGTTCACTTCAAATTTGGCATACGCGTATTTGGCTTTTGCTTGAACCTTGAAACCTTCAGCGGTGGATGGACGTGTCGAAACAGCAAGACCAGCGGCCTTTTTCGCTTGCTCATCACGCCCCAGCTTTTGATACACCATCAACAGATTGAAATTCACATTGATAACGTCATCAGACACGCTGACAAGTTTGGACAAGCGCTCCAATGCACTCAGAGCAATCACGCCGTTGTTGGATTTTTGAGCCAGACCAGCAATTGCTTCAAGAGTCTTCCTTTGCTCGTCGGGTGTCCGGACAACCTTCAAATAGCGTTCATATTCCGAGATCGACTCTGGAATTTTGCCGGCATCCCGGAAGCACTCGGCAGCCTTGAGCGAGACTTTCCGTGAAAGCGCATCCTCCGGATAGAGCTGTGCATAAAACTGATAGTGCTCGGCAGCCTTCGTCCAGGATTTTGTATTGCGGGCCAATTCAGCAGCAGACCAACGAATCTCTTTGGCTTGCGGAATTCTTGGATAAAGTTTGAGGTAGAGATCGTAGGCAATCATCGAATACTCAACTTTGTTTGCCAGACCGAATGCCGCACCTGCTCGCTCAAGAGCCGTGGGAGCATTGGCGGATGAGGAAAATTCCTTCTGGAAACCGGCAAATCGCATGGCCGATTGTTCGTATTGTTTTGCATCAAACAACTGCTTGGCGTGATCAAAAACCACCTGTTCCAAAACCTTCGCCAACGACCTGTAGGGTTCCTTGGACGGTACGATACTGTTCTTCATCATGATGCGAATAAACTTTTCCGCATCCAAAAGTTCTTTTCTCTGAATCAAGTACTCCAGCAAGACATTGGCCGAATCGGCTGCAAGCGCATTGCGCGGAGCTTTGCTGAACGCCACTTCGTAACGGGCCAATGCGACTTGCTTGGTGGTACCCGTCAGCAGTTGAACAAAGGCTGCTGTATAAAACAGGTTGTCGCCCTCGAACTTTGAGAGCAGATTGCGCAGTTTGTCTGAATTGCTGATGTAGCCAGCTGCCATTGCGGGTTCACCAGTCACTTTTTGCCCACTCGCAATATTCAGCACCGGTCCAAGACCCATCAAGATTTGACGCGCCTTGAGATTGTGCTGATAGGCCGCAATCTTGTTCATTTTGTCTTTGAACTTCGCAACAGCTCGCTCACTGCGTTTGCCAACTTCATTGAATTGTTGGGTTTGAGCAAGCATGTCGATCATGCGCAGTTCGTAGTCTTCACGCGCAGCATATGTCTCAAAGCCACGAACAAATGAGTCATGCATCGCCACAATCCGCAAAGCGAGATCCTTGTCGGGTTTGGCTTTGAATTGCGACATGACAATATTCATTGATTGCAACATTTGGGAGTCCAGATTTGTCGTCTTTTGAATTCCTCTGGAAACAACCCTTTCCCATGCAATCAGAATCATTCGTGGATCATTTGATGCGATGGTCAAATCGAGCATTCGGGTTTCCACACGAATCTTCAATGCATCGTTCGATTGTCCTGCAGCCAACGCATCACCATAGGCTTTCAAAGCAGAGGGAAGGCTCTTGGGATATGTTTTGAGGGCAACTTCCTCAAGATAGGAGCGGGCGTAATCAACCAGATCGTTGTTGATCAACGTCTGATAAACCTCCTGATTGACACCTGTACCCGTTTTTTGAGCTGCTTCAATCAACATTGCTGCTGCAGCTTGCAAAATTGTTCCCGGAGTTTGCTCTTTGTCGCCTTTGCGAATGTTTTTGCAGGTTGCGATCACATCTTGAAGCAAAGCAACCGCTGCCGGAATCTTGTTTTTTCCAATATCCTGCTCAGCCAGAAGCAATTTGAATGCAGCACCCTCGTATTGGTCTGTGCTGCTCTGCATGATTTGCTCGATGGTACCAAACGGACTTGGCAGGCGACCGGCTGCTGCGTCCAAAGTCAAACCAACTGCTGCAAGCTCATGTTGTTCAACTCCCTGGAGGGTTTTAAGCATGACCACGGCTTCATCGCGTACACTGGGATCGCCAAGTTTGAGCCGTGACACAGTGAGCTTGAATTTCCATTGTTTGAGAGCAGGGTGCTTCGGATAATTGAGAATTAATTCTTGATATCTTTGTGCCTGCTGCCTGCGAATATTTTTGAGGGTACTGCCAAGATCCGGATATTTCGGATCTACAATCCCCACAACCCGCATCCATTCAAAGACCATGCCCTGCTCTTCATACAATCGCAGCATCGACAAAGATGCATTGAGCGCAGCCTCGGAACGAATCGGAGCTTTCTTCAAGTCTGCGGTCATCTTTCGAATCTGTTCCAGGCGCAATTTGGTTCCTGATGGCTTGTAATCAAGATTTTCAAGTATCTGGCGATCGCGGCCCGTGAGATCCGCAGGCGTGGCAAATTTTTTGATTGCCGGACCTTTGAAAATCGGATCGGTCGAGAGAGACCAAGGTTTGATTTGAACCGCAGGCTTTGCAGGCTCAACAGGAGCATCAGAAGCAGCATTGGCCTGCTTTTCCGATGCTGTCTGCTCTGCAGATTCCTTTCCGGGCTCTTTCGCAGGTGCTGCGGCAGCAGGAGCTTCACCGCCACCGGCTTCCGCAGATTCAGCTGATTCTTCCGTCGCCTCTTGAGCTTGCGCCAGCGAAGCTATCTGCAGATGCGAGAGCATCAATGCAAGTACAAAAATTCTTCGCAAAGGATTCCAGCCCAAACGAACCACGTTCGATTCTTTCACATGACACCTCATAGCACAGCGCCTCGGTTGCAGGCCAAGGCAACTTCGGAGGTATCGGCCAATGAGACCGCGAGTTTAGAAATTTTGAATTTTTGGGTGTCAGGGAAAAATCTCTGTATTCGTTCCTGTCATTGGAACGAAAAGAAGAGGACGGGGATTCTGAAGCGAGTCCCCATCCTGAAAATCATCATTCCGGGTGCTTCAAGTACATGAAATATTTCAGTTTCTTGCCGGACAGGTCAACCAACCCATGGTGGCGTAAAACTTGATGTCATATTGGTCTGCGCTCAGCAACAAGTTCTGAGTATCATTCTGCTTGTTGCCTTGAACCACCAAACGAGATGTGAATAGGCCTTCTGGATTGAAGGAAGGCAAGCACCACATTGCAGGGCCAGGTGCATTAACCAAAAACGCGTTCGTTGTCTGACGGAAGGCTGCCGGATTGTTGAAAGACGTTCCATAAGGAAGCGAGACCACCAATGGGTTCACCGGCAGTCCAAAGAAAGAACCTTGGGTGGCAATGCTGGCCGATGCGCCGGGGCTCTTGATGCCACCGTAGTAAATCGTTTGTTGCAAGTTAGCGGCATAGTACCCACGGGCAATTTGCGCAGGGACTGCAAGTGTACATGCTTTGCGGGCTGCGAACGGGAGCCCGGAGTTTGCGGGAAGATCAACACCCAGATTCGAAAAGATGAATTGGATCTGATCCCCGGCAGCAATAGCGACA
The DNA here is from genome assembly GCA_039799985.1 of Pseudomonadota bacterium. GTDB lineage: Bacteria > Bdellovibrionota_B > Oligoflexia > Silvanigrellales > Silvanigrellaceae > RFOM01. The sequence goes on from JBDLRR010000223.1 coordinate 3,727, forward strand.
GTATCGGCCCCCATGACGCATCCCGAACCATTGGCCACGGCTCGTTCCACTTTCCAGTGCGCCGTTTGAGCTGTTGCCTGAAATGCAGGAGCAGCGGCTATAACCAATCCCCAAAAAGCGCGATTAAATGTAAAGTTTTTCATAAAAATTCTTCCTTTCTTGTAATGTGCTGCAACCTTGCAGCGCGAATACAAGGTAACGAAATGAGCTGTGTGTTTCTCAGCTCAATACTTCTGTTGTGGAAAAAGTTGTTGGTCGGTCTTCGTTGTTTTTTTGTGGAAAACTTGCGGCGTCCCAACTGAAAATGGACTTCAACGCTGTTTTTTGTGGGATTTTTTCGAAATTCAAACTTAAGCCGCGTTACTTTAGTCTTAGATTAGAAACCTTAATTAATTACACGTTAAGTAAATTCACTTATCCGGTACTAAACCTATTTCAGTTTTGATAATTCACATTATGTTGCAATGGGGTCTCAAAACCGACCAGGAAGAAATCCATTCACAAAAAAGCCCCAAAAATAAAGCATAGGAAGCCATCACAGAAACAAACTCGGCCTAAAAATCCAACCAGCAAGTGCTTAAAAGTTACGCTATCGCTCGGTAAAAATCGCCGAGTCTGGTTCACTCGTTTCGCTTCATGATTCAATTTGTTCCGAAATTCGCGGCGCATTCGGTTGGTACACAAAGCCCTTTGGCTTCGCCGACAAAGCCACGGGCCTGAGCATTGGCGCACAATTTCTATTCAAGGGCGAAAACTGACGCAGAACAGGCACGACCTTCCGCTATGATAGAATTAGACGAAAAAACTTATCGCAAGGAATTTGAACCTCATGCGAATCCTTTTGCCTTTTTCGATGCTTTTTCTCACCTCATGCGCAACTCTTTACTCCGGCAACTCTGATCAGGTCAGCTTTGACAGTGATCCTCCTGGTGCAGATGTTTTTCTCAAAGGACAACTTATCTGTAAAACGCCTTGTAAACACGAAGTCCGTCGACAGAGTGAAGGCGTTCCTGAGGTCATGCTCAAAAAGCCTGGCTACAAAACAGCCAGGTTTGATTTGAATCGCACTCTAACCAAGGCAGCCCTTTTCAATTTTGGTTTTATTTCGACGACCTTTGGGGCGACGTCTTGGGGGATTGATTTTCTTTCGGGGCGAATGTTTGAGTATGAGCCCAAATCCTACTTTATGGAACTCGAAAAGAAAGTTGCATTCGAAGAGCAAAAACCATCTGCGGCGACTTTTGTCGCCCTCAACTTCAAGAACCTTCGCAACGACATCGCCCAGGGCAAAGGCGACTACCTCGCGGCCTACCTGGAACTGTCGGAGAAAAGCTCAGAACTGAAATCCTTGATTGCCAAGGTTCGACATCGTGCCCCTGAACTCCTGGCCATGGATACTCCGTCACGCCTGCAGACAAAAATGCAAGAAGTCATTGGAGCCCCTCCCTTCGACTTTTAAAACCGGATCAACTGCATGTTGAGCCAGAGTATTTGCAGGTTTTTTCAATTTTCTAAAATTTCCCGACATTCCGGTCGATACGTCTGTTCGAGGTACTGGAATGTCGGTCTTTTCTGCCATTTCAAATCGTTTTTCCAAATCAATCAGACTTTATTTGAGTCTGAACTTGCTGATTTTTCTGGGGGCATGCTCATCAGCGTCCAAGCTTTTGGGAAGCTTTTCCGGACAAACGTCACCGGCCGGTACAGAAGTTGCAAAGTCGCCCAACGGCGGAAGTACCAGCGGAACGAACAATGATGAAATGGAATTGCCGACAATCGAAGTCGCAGGTGTGAACCTGACCTCGGAATGTTTGGACTTGGGATTGTCTGGGCGGGTCGCTGAGAGCAACACGGTCCGCTGCGCAATCAGAAGCGACTCAGATGTCAAAGCAGAATTGAAGGTTGAAAAGGTCATCCTCAAAACAACTTCGGGCAACCCCAGTTACAATGCGATTGGTGTTTCTGGCCTTAAGGGTGCGGCAGCGTCGACATGGCAAGTTTCTAAATCTTCCAGCGTCGACGTCGAGTTCGATATCCCCGTTTCTCAAATACCGGCGTTTGAAAAGCACCCTGCTGTTGTGGTCCTCGAGAATGTGCAGGTGAACGGTGTGCCTGCGACTTCAGACCCTATTTTCAGGCCCCGGATTATGGACTTCTTCACACCTGATCCTCAGTGTGGCAATTCCGTTTCTTTGGATTTTGCAATTCAGATACCAATGTTCACACCGGCTTCAACTGACTTCACGCCTGATCTGAACGGCATTCCTAATTTCTCGCAGCCAGACGGATATGAAACGGGTGTCCGCTGGAGCCGCCCTCCTGACTCGCCAATTGATGCGCAAAGCAAGATTTGTGAACTTCAATTTATCGATGACATCGAATTCAGCTGGACGGGTGATCCGGGAGTTTCGTACAGCATTTCCGGTACGGTCGGAAGTGCTGACAATCTCATGTTCACAAATGTATCAAATCTTGAAAAGGCTTTTGGCTTTCCGGCAATCTTTATGATTGGCGCAATGCAGCCGACGGGTCTCGATTTAAAGACAAGACTTACAGGCGTTGCCAATCAGGCAATTACAAATCCAGCCGTGAATTGGTGCCCGTTTGGGCTCAAGGACTGTCTGGGTTCGGATCCAAATGGTCAAACGACAAAGATACATCTCACAAAAATCGCACCGGCTTATTTGGCCAGGTATGCACATTCAATTCTCACCAGCACGGGGATAGATGAGGGAATCAAATTGCGAGTTCAGGGGTACGGCGGGTTTCTTTCTTATCCGACATTGCTGGACCCTGGCGGATATGGAGTACCTGGAATTGGCTCTGTTCGTGGAACAGTCAAATTCGTCAAGCCCAACTGACGATTCCAAAAATCAGACCTGCAATTTCAACGTTCAATAAATCTGGCCAATTTTTGCACAGGTATCGGAAAATGCGCCACTGCAAGACACCACAGCATAGGGAGGAGCTCCGGAAAACGAGTCCTGGCAAGACCACGCGTGATTACCGGTGGCCGTGCAGCCCAAATGCTTGGGGGATATCACACCACCTTCACCAGCCGCCGAGCACGCACTGACCGGAGCCCATGTCGGCGTGCAAGGGCTGAGACTGACTCCACCAGACACCGAAGTGCCTCCTCCAATTGTGACAACTCCGCCCGTGTTCACGTTTGTGCCCACGCTCACATTGGTACCGTTGACTCCAGTTTTGGATGTACGTGTTTCGGTTGTCGTGGATGTGCAAACTCCATTCACGCACGTGTGTGTTTCGCTCGTCTCAACACTCTGAGAATGGGTTTGGGCACAGGCAACCAGAACCAAAGGGAAAATGTATCCTGACACTGCCCGGAAATTGCAAAATTTAAAATATTTCATGTTTGCTCCATTTTCCGCGGCATTTCGGAACAAACACGCAAAGTCTTGAGCTGGCCAATTCCACTTGTCGCCGGATTTCAGCTCAGAAGTGTCCAACCAAACAGTCATTTCTGAATCCTTCTGGCTGGTTAAATTTTTCCTGGTTGCGATTAAAAATTCCAGACTGAACGAAAATGCATCAATAACATTTGGAGATTTTGCGAAAATCACTGTTGATGCTGATTGAACCACGAATCAGGAGTTTGAGGTCAGACGTGCGCACTTCAACCATGTCAGTACTGATGCTCGTCAGTCTTGCTGCTGGCTGCATCAAAAAAAGTCCACAATCGGAGTCCTCCTCAGAGATTGTGTCTTATCCTGAGTCCGCAGAAGAAATTCTCATGCTCGACAGTTCAACGCTCGCAGACGTTGTCGCAGCGGATGCGCTTTCATCAGGAATTTCCGCCGATGGCAAGACTCCGCAGGTTGTCGAATTGAGTCTGCTTGTTCGTGAGGATTGGCAGAGCCTGGCACCATTGAAGCTCAAAAGCGGAGACGTGCGTAAATTCGTCGACAACATTCCCAACGATGATGTTGTTGCGATTGGTGATGTGCCCGTCAGCAAGTTCAAGCCATCTCCTCATCACGTCAGGAATCTCAAGCACATTTATCAAAAAATGGGCAAGACCGATCCGCTCTTTGATGTTGTCAAAGTTGAAGTCAGCGCTCAAAATGTCGGAGAATTGATCAAGACCCTCAGCAAACTCAACTCAATGCCAGGTGTTCTTTTTTCAGAACCCAATGGCAAAATCGAATCCGTTGTCGCCAAGGAACAGAAAACCATCCCCAACGATATCCGTTGGGCTGAAATGTGGAACCTGAAAGCCATTCAAATGCCGTTCGCGTGGAATCACGGCACCGGAACAGGACAACATGTTGTGGCTGTCATCGATTCGGGCGTTGAGCTAACCCACGAAGACTTGCGCCAATCGATTTGGACAAATCCCGATGAGATCGCGGCCAACGGCATCGACGACGACGGCAATGGCTATGTGGATGACGTCAACGGCTGGAACTTTGTCGACAACAACAACATTGTCACCGATGTCAACGGCCATGGAACATACTGCGCAGGCATCTTGGGTGCCCGAGGAAACAACAAAACAGGAATCACGGGTGTGGCATGGAACACGAAGATCATGCCAATCAAGATTCTCAGCGACACCGGAGCCGGCGATTGGAATCGCGCCTATGATGGAATTGTTTATGCCATATCGAATGGCGCAAAAATTCTTTCCAATAGTTATGGTTCGAAAGAAACCACAGCACTGATGAACATTGCCATGCAGCTTGCGCACTCATCCAATGCACTCTTTGTGGCCGCCGCGGGCAACAATTCAAACTCAAAATCTATTTACCCGGCATATTTCTCTAACACTTTCGACAATGTCTTATCCGTTGCATCAACGACAAGCTCGGGAGTTTTGAGCCATTTTTCAAATTTTGGTGATGGAGTCGATATCGCCGCACCAGGAACGTTTATCCTGAGCACCTCACCTGGCAACACGTACAAGCCTCAATTCGGAACATCGATGGCAGCACCCCACGTTGCAGGCGCAGCGGCGGTATTGTGGGATTCGTTCCCCAAAAAAACGATGCCCCAAATCAGAAACGCAATTCTCAATGGCGCAGCATACTTTGCCAACTTGACCGACAAGGTTGAAGGCAGTCGCCACCTGGATGTGGACGGAGCTCGCGCACAATTGGATGGTTCGGTTCCCCCCGGGCCACAGCCACCACCGCCGAGTATGAAAGGACTGCGCTTCAGCTATTTCACGGGAAGTTGGAAAGAGATTCCCAAATTTTCATCACTCGAAGCCAAAACCATCGGCACAAGCGTCAAACTGAACTTGAACATGGCGCCAGCGAAAAACAATTTTGCTGCTCTGTTTGAGGGATTTCTAAAGATTGATCAAGCCGGAAAATACACATTCATTCTGGCGTCGGATGACGGCAGCAAACTCTTTCTGAACGACGAACTGGTGATAAATCTGGACGGTGTTCACACTGCAAGGGAAAAATCGGGAAGTATCAAACTTGAACGCGGATATGCCAAGTTCAGACTGGAATATTTTCAGGCTGACAAAAGCCGAAAGCTGTCTCTCGACTGGGTTGGCCCAGGGTTAAAGAAAAAGAACATCAACGCTTCAGGCCGACTCTACTATTAAGCCAGCGTGAAGCGTTGAGACAAAGCAGGCGGACGCATCAGCCTCCGCCAATCTTCTTCATCACAATCTCAAATTTTTCGCCGTTTTTCGTGGGCATGATTTTGCATTTCGCATAAGTCGGTGCACCCGTGAGCGGCGGATTCTGTGTAAATCCAAAAGGCTCATCCGGAACCTGGATGCCAAACAGGTTGCGAGTGTCCAGCTTGCCATTGAGGTTCATGTCCTCAAAAAAGCTGACAACATAACCATCTGCCGAAGGTGGAAGATTTTCAATCAAAAAAGATTCGATTGAACTTGTCACGTCTTTGCAACCATTGAGCACAACTGCTTTGGAATCTGAAGGAAAGCCTTGAGGGCCAGCAAAAACCGCATAACAAATTTGCGTCTTCTTTTCTGGAAGAGAAGGACCTCGCAAGTTTTTGACCACGATGGAAATGTAATCAACAGCCTCGGTTTGCAGCGACTGAATCCGTGCGGATTCCTCACCCTGACAAGCAGTCAAAGCCAAAAGAGCACTGGCAGTAAGGATAGATCTGACGAAACACTTCATGAGCCGACCTCCAAATGAAAGTTCCAGCAAGTCTACACCGCAAGTCCACCCGGAGGCCAGCATGCGCACTTATTCAGCGCGGATTCCTCAGAAGAAGGGTGTAACCAGCACCCATCAGTGCCTCAAGCTCACACGAACTCCTGTACTCGGCAACGTCACCATTCTGTTTGTTCAAAGTATAGCCAAACGTCTTTGCACATTTTTTAGGTTTCTGTGGAAGGTAACCCTGAGCAATAAAATCGTTGTATTCGCAAAGATCACGGGTCACAACTTCTTCACCTGTTTCGGGATGAAACACCGAAGACATCATGTCAGCGCAAAAACGCGGCTCGGGTTCAGAAATCGCACCGGTCAATGCAAACGCGGGTGACGGGGCAACGGTTGTGAGGGCAAGAATCGACGCACAAAACAAAGACAAACGAACCAACATTTCAACCTCCTCGAAGACACGGTCCACTTTTGGCCGCGTTCAACGAGGAGGCTTCTACATGGTACGATTAATAAATAAAACGCATTTCTAGTTATATAAGGTATGCCTTATTTGCATATCTATGAAGAAGTGCTCACGGCGTATGTTTTGATGCTTGTGTTCTTGCCTCTCAAAACATCATCTCCTTGAAACACCAAGGCGACCTTTTGGCTCAGTCGGTTCTTCACGTCTTCGCTCGCAAGAATGTCGACGCCATGCTTTTTGGTCAGTGATTCAATTCTGGACGCTGTGTTCACAGTATCACCAACAATCGTGAACTCACGCCGAAATTTAGCACCCACATCACCCACAACAGCAACACCCGAGTGAATTCCTATCCCAATCTTCAATTCTTGCTCGCCCCTTTGCTGCCTGACCTTGTTGAGTTCGGCCAAGGCATTACGCATCTTCGTTGCGCATTCAATTGCCATGTCTGCATGGCGTGGGTTCCAAACAGGTGCACCAAAATAGGCCATAACTCCGTCACCGATGTACTTGTCCAAGGTTCCGCCGGTTTCAAAAATACAACCAACCAGACATTCATGAACTTCGTTGAGCAGTCGAACCACGTCTTGGCCCGACATCGAAGCACTCATTTTTGTAAAATCACGGATGTCAGCAAAGAGCACAGTAACATCAAGCTCGCGACCGGCCTGTGGCAAGTCTTCCTGATTTGCTTGCAATAGCTGGGCCACCGAGGGAGAAAAATAGCGAGTGAGTTTTTCTCGTTTGACGTGTTCATCAAAAGAACGTTTGACCAAGACATGCAACCGGCTGGACTTGATGTGGGTCGCCACGACCGCCGCCAGCAACAGAAGGACCGCAACAAAACGTGAATCTTGTGGGACACTGGTTTCGGAATGAAGTTCAACGGTCAATACGATTGCCACAATCGCAGTGATAAAGGATTGCCAGCGGCTGAAATAGAATCCAGACAAATTGATAAAAAACATCATGAAAGACAAGCCAAGCAATCCGGTTGAGATTTGCCCCTGAATCCCTTTGTCACGTGCCCACTGTTCAAGAATCAAAAAAGTACACGGGAGATCCAAAAAGGGAATGGCAAAGGTGCTGGCATTGCGAACAGATGTGCTTTGCCGAGAAGCATAAAGCAACAACAAGCTGAGCAAAAAATAACAGCCAAACAGGAGTTCTTTGCCCCGAAAGCTCGCCATTCCGAGCCCCCAACCCAAAACGAGATGGAGAACAAAAAATGAAGCCACAGTGCATAGCCGGATCAGTGCAAGTCGGCGCACATTGCCGAGCCTTTCGGTGTCCAACTCGCGCGCCAACGACTCAACCGTTTTTTTCAGCATGTGTGTATCCTCTGCGGATTCACAAAAAACCAGGGCTTCATTCCATCTGGAAATCGAAGCTTTTCAATTTGATTGTTTCACAATTTTAGACAGATTGAGTGGGAAAAATCAGCCGAGAAAAAATCAGCGCGAGACTTCCTTTGCGAAAGAACGACCTGTCATGGAAGGCGGTACCGAGGCACCAATGAGGCCAAGAATGGTGGGCGCAACGTCGTCGGCAAATATTTCCTGCTTCATCACCCTTCCCTTTGCCACATTCCAACCCGAAAAAAGAACGGGAATCCGGGTGTCATCATCATAAGCCGTTCCGTGATTTGCTGCATTGTAATTGCCCCACAGCCAGCCAGGTTGGGTTACGATTTTCAGGTCTCCCGAACGCGAAGGGTCGTGACCATTGCGGTACAGTCGGGCTTCCAGTGTT
>JBDLRR010000224.1:0-3426 GCA_039799985.1 Pseudomonadota bacterium
CTGCTACGCCCCCAGTCCCAGACTGCCACTTGCCTGCTGCTTGCTGTCGCCTGCCACAAGAAATTTTTTGATCTTGAGGGTGATTTCAATAATCTTGAAAGCCTGTGCGCGCATTGACTCAATTTCATCTTTTGCTTCCCAAGTCAGGCCTTCGTGAACTGCACGATTGCGGCTGTCCTGTAGGGAATGGATGAGCTTGATATATTCAAAAAGATCCTTGTCGTTCTCGAAGCCTAGATTCAACATTTTTTCCAAACCAAACGGACAGCTTTGTCGAGAAACAACAAGAAAGAACAGAGCAAATGCCTTTGGCCCATCAAGGGTGAAGCGCTTTCCTGGTCTATAGAGACAAACTCCACGAAGCATTTTGCGCAACTTGAATTTCGAGAAGTATGGAATGGTCCGAACGATGGGTAGGTTTGCGAGTGTGTCTTCAAAGACCTGCATTTTTTCGGGAATCGGCCGCGCATAGCCCAGAATGTCGAGTTTTCTCGACAGCTGCCCTCGGCGCAAAAGTGCGTCGGTGAATGGTTCGAATGACTCGCGCAGAACGAGTTCGACAGCTTTGCAGTGCATGTTGACGATTGGACTCAGATCCATCCCGCCCTGCGTCCAGCTTTTACTTTGCACCAGGATCATCTCAGCTGTGCGGAGTGCCGAACGTGAGTCCACGTTCAACTGATCGTGGTTGGGAAGAAGACCTCTTATCGTGGAGTCGATGTCCTGACCGCTGAGTCGTACAACCTTTCCCTGATCTGCGTCACTCTGAATTGATTCGCTTTCGTCAATCAGTGCCGCAACCCGGCCCACAGCATCACGCACGGCATCGTCAATGTGTTGTGGCAACCTGAGTATTTCAAGGGTGCGTAGTTCCTGAAGGATTTCCGTAGGATTGTGGATCGTCATGTCCTCCAGAATCCCCAACTTGAGCTCGTCGGAAATCGCATTTCTGCCAACACAGCGAATCAAAGCCTGCTGTGCCCGGGGATGAGCCGAAGGAAGAAGTTCGCGGATTGTGTGCGCCACAAACTCGGAATCTATGTGCTGCAGTCCCTGGTAAAGCAGTGCTTTGACTGCTTTGTCCGAGCCAAGATTCGCCAGAGCTTTTGCAATCCATCTTTTTTCAACATGACTAGCGGTACGCATGGCTTCGATGAGCAAGTCATCGGTTGTATTTCTGATATCTGCTGTTGACTTGACGGGCGCGTTTTTCGAGATGAGCTGTACCTCTAGAATTGCACCCCATCTCGCAACTGGGCGATCGACTACAGCGTGTCCAGACCAATCGGCGGCGACGGCTTCATGCTCTTCGTTTTCGTGATTTTCATCATCAGCATCGGAGTTCAAGCTAGAGACATTGTTGTTCGGGTCAAGAAATTCAGCAAGCTCAGAGAATTTCTTCAATTCCTGTGTTGTTTTCTCGTCGAGTTTGCCGGCTTTAGCATTCAGAAGTGCAAGAGCCGCAGTGCGTGCGAGGTTCAATATTTGTTTGTCATCCAGAGCAGAACCGGATGATTGTTTCGCCATCGCTTCAAAGCGCTCAAGCGTTGAAAGCACTTGCGTTGAGGATGTGTCGTGAAGAAATGCGAGGGCAATATCCCACCAACCAATAGTCTGCATGCATGTTGAAATCACTTCTGCAATGCCGCGGCTGACCAATGGAGTTCCTACGAGGCAACTGAGTATTCTGATTCTGAGAGCATTGATGTTTGTAGAAGATTTTTTTGCGATACCGATGAGGCTTGTGCAAATTTCATCTACAGTGTCCGTGAATGTGCTCTCTGAAGTTCCTTCATTCATGACATCATTTTCAATTGCGAGAATCAACCCAAGCAGGATGTTGACAGCCAAATTGGCCTCGCAAATTTGTGCCTTTGCAAGCCAGTTTGCCTTAATGTGGGAGTGACTTCGGATCAGAAGCGCGGGCAACGCAAGAGCCAACAGCTCCGGACTTTCTGCGTGCCAAAATGATGAGTGTGCGAAGTTGAGAACCGATTCCCTGAAGGCTTCACAATTCTGGGTTGCGTGCAGTTTCCAGAATTGAACTGTTTCTGAGCCGGCCTTTTGAACATCGTGGATTCCATGCTGATGATGGTTTGCCAGCCAGTTTGAGCAGGTAAAATCACCAAGTCGGAGCACTCTGTCTGTCAGTTGAGGGTTGACGGGCAAGCTGTTGGTTCGGTCCAATTCTTCGAGTCCGGCCACCAGTTGTTTCGAATCAAAACATCCATAGCCGGTGTAGTTTGGACTCAAGACACTGAGGTTGTTTTTCCAGAACCGGGCTGAAGACAGTACTTTTGTGCCCAAGTCGTCTGTCTCAGACAAAAGTTCAATTTCATGCAAGCCCCAATTCAACAGACGGCGAAGTTCCGGGATGCTGACTTTGTCCTGAATTTTCCTGATTTCTTCAATCTGACTTCTTGAGCCGGCAAAGAATAAATATGTGATGGCAGCGACCGCTGCCTTTCTATCCATATTGGTTGCGTCAATGTGAGACTCAACCAGTTCCATTGCAACTTTAAGCGCAGCATCACTCCTGATGCCATGCTTGTAAAGCGCGTTGAATGACCTTGCGAGATAGGCGTCTGAAAGATCAGAGGCAAGTGTTGGTGCAAGCTGTTCGGCAATCCTTCGGTCGTCTGCTTCTTCACAGTAACGGGCGAGACAGTAGAGAATTCGTTGGGGTCTTTCGGGGCTTTTAAAGTAATGGAATGCGCGGTGAGCAAAGCCACGGACTTTCGCTCGTGTCATTGAGTTGATAGCGTTTCCCACAACGTCCTGCTCTTGATCCCTAAGCAAGTAGCTGCAAACGGTCCAACTTCCATTCGGTGACTTTGTAAGGTTAAGTGAGCTTGCAACTTGTACTTTTTCAAGACGAGATGGCAAAAACGAGAGCACCGACCATTGTCGCAGAGCCGAGACACAAGGATCTGTCGAGTCGACCAATGCAGGAATCAGCTTGCATCTTTCGGATTCAAGTTCTGCAGCCAAATATGTTTCGAAGGGTGATGACTGTGCCATTAAAATCTCCCGTCGGCGTCTCATTTTTAGAGTACCCGGCGGGAGGACAAATCAGTCCACTAGGAAATGCAGCCTTGTGTTCAAAATTGAATAGGCAAAGTTGTATCACTGGGCGAAATATACCCAGTCTCCATCTGGGCAAGCTGCAATTTACCGCTCAAATCCCAATTGACCGCCTGCCATCGGGTGAACTGGTCGAGGACCCAGATTCCTGATTGACGGCTGCCGTTTCCACTCTTTCCATTTCCACCAAAAGGAAGATGCGCTTCAGCTCCTGTTGTGCTGTTGTTGATGCTTGTCATGCCAGCACGGATCCGGGTTTTGAATTGGTAAGCTTGGTCCATGTTGTTGGTATAAATTGACGAGCTCAATCCGTAGCCGGTCGCATTGGCAAGGTGGATGGCT
>JBDLRR010000225.1:0-8469 GCA_039799985.1 Pseudomonadota bacterium
CTGCCCTTGGGTGCAAAAGTTTTTTCGCCTCAAAATCCGGAAGCGTTGATCAAGAAGGTACAGCCTCAAATCGATTCTTTTTTGGCTGATATTGAGACTGTTGTTCGTCAAAAAGTCAAATCGCCAGTTCTCAGCCGGAATGAAAGAAGCGGATTGCAGCTCGTGGATTTGCAAAATTTGTCATCGGCGCTGAAACTTGACGTCTCTAAAGAAGATGTCGCGATGACCTTTGGACATGAAGAGAATGTATCGGCACTGGCTCTGAATGGCCGCACTCTTGAATCATCCAGTGGCAATGGTTTTGGAACCGATTTTGGCAAGGCTGTGCCGAACACCTCAGTCTTGGCCGGGTTGTTTCTTGGGATCATGTCGACACTTGTTTCCTACTGCGTGATTGTGTTTGGGGGATTGGCTGTTTCTGCGGCTGCTCCGGCAATCACCGTGGGTGCAGTTGTTGGCATTGGATGGGTTTGTTTGGTCGGGCTTTGGCGGACATTTCTGATAGCTTCAGGACAGCTGTGAGGTAGTGACTGGCGCCCGATTTATTTGGGCAACATTCCCATCTGTACAATCCTTGGACAGCTATTGATTGCCGATTCTTGATTATCTTTCATTGAGTTTCGGTGACTTGTCGCCGATTCAGAGTGGTATGAACCTTGCTGGTTCAGGCCACGAAGGTCCTCGTTTTTTCTGGTCCTGTTTTTCATCTGAGGAGTTACCATGAAGCACGTTCTGACGCTCGCAGCTCTTGCGCTGACAGTTGCCTGCAAGTTGCCCGTAAACAAGAGTGGCTCTGGTCTTTCTTCCTTGGGCGGAGCTGATTGCGTATTTGATGCCAAGGATCCTTTCGAACCACACAGCCGATTGCCAAAGGGTGACAACGCCGGACAATGTTATGATACGCGCAAAGCCCGATCGTTGATTCAACTCACCGCCGAACAAGCACAAAAGTTCGGTGGTGCTGCAAAAGACGTTCTGACGGTCGCCAATATTTCCCACAAAGGCAAATTCTACGTTGGTCATATTCCTTTGGCAGGCCTGAAGGCTGCCATTTTTCACCTTGAATATTTTCCGGCTGTGGTTCCGGCTGGCCACACACAGTTGCGTCTGCAATTTTCTGAGAATTTGCCCGTGACTTTGGTTTCGCAGTCGACCGCGGGGCCGACTTCTGTAGAACGGGTGACGGACCTGGTCATGAGCGTGGAAGCTTTGGGTCAACCAGGTTATCAGTATGACATCTTCAAAGGCATGGATGATCAATTTGGTGCCATCTACCGACTGACGAGCCTCGAAGAAAAATATGATCACATGGTGCGTAAGCAAAATCATCGCGTTGAGCAATGGAAGCTCAATATGACTCCCGCAGAGATCCGCACAGTGCTTGAGAAATACGTGGCCAAGAGCGAAGAACGTGGAATGAATTCCATGTACCACACAATAAAGCTCAACTGCACCAACGAGATTATGGCTGCAATCGATGATGGGATGGATTACTCGCTGCGTGAAAAATTCGGAAAATTCACAGCCAAAACCACCGACTTTTATCCAAATGTGATTCGCATATCGCTTATCAAGCGTGGTCTGTTGCCAATGGGCAAGGGCAACGATCTTGAAGAACTTGCCAAGGATCCTGTCGCAGCCAAGTTCAAATAAGCGTTCTCTGTCAAAAGGAAAGGCCTGGTGATTTTTTGCACCGGGCCTTTTTCATTTTTATTGCGCGTTCTGCCGAGCAGTTGTCGTTGAAGCAAAGGTCATTGCCCGCAATCAACGTAGCCTGCTGAGTTGGCGTCACTTGATGAAGGTGATGAAACCTTTTGTGTCGCGGCTGTGTTGTTGGAAAGAGTCTCTACTCCGGTTGCGATTGTTGTCTGCGGTGTTGGTGAAGGCAAAACAACTGCGATCGCAGTTGGAGTCGCGGTTGGAGTCGCAGTTGGAGTCGGAGTTGGAGTCGGAGTTGGTGTTGGCACAGGATAAACGAGCATGGCACCAGCGATGTCTTTTGCGCTGAGAACATCCATCAGGGGTATTTCTGCGCCATCAATTGCATAGATACGTGGGGTGGTGTTCTCAGTTCCGTACATCGTGACCGAGGCAATATCAAAAGTGGATCGATGCACAGAACCTGCGAACTTCTGCAACCAGGTTGCGTTGGTGATGTCACCATTGAATTTAACGAATGTGTCGCGGTCGGAACGCTGGTGTTCATGCATAAAACCAAGAGCGTGCGCAGTCTCATGCAACATCACATGTTTCATTTTACAACTGACACTCGTGGCAAATTCTGCTGTGGGCATGTTCAGGATTTGCTTTCCACCCACGCGGCCCAACTGTGATTGACCACAGTAATTGGCGGTCAGGTTGATCTCAAAGCTCACAAAGTCGTTGTCTGCTGCGGTTTTGGGGACCCACGAAATGCCTGCTTTTGCCCACTCGGAAACCATGTGCGCGATTTCGTTATTGAACGGAAAATTCGCTGGAACCGTGTATGGAACTCGTCTGTTGGGCCAAACCCTGACGGTGTTTGTCTCAGTTGCAAGACCAAGTGAAGGAGTTTGTTTGCCGGTGAGAATCTTGTTGACAGGAATCAGCATGTCACCACCCACCAGGGCGTTTTGTCCTTGAACTTCGTACCTGATTTGGACCAATTTTCCGTCGGTAATGATGCAGCCTGATTTTTGTGGGTTGGCCTTGAGCTGGAGAATTTGTTCGGAGGGCTTGTTCCCGCAGCCGATAACGAAAAACAATGGCAGCATTTGAATCAAACAAGAACGCCAAGCCATGTTCTTCTCCTTTTGAAAGGAGATCGGCAGCCATCGAAGGGAAATTGATTCGGATTTGGTTGAATGATGTGAATTTTAATTAACCATCTAAAATGGTTATAAAAACAGGAGCAGATCAGTTTCCGTACCTGAGTTCCTTGATATTCTCGATCGGATAGAGTTGCAGGTCCTGAGTGTTGCTCTCGCTTTTTTGCATTTCAAGGAGCGCCTGCTTTTCCATCTGAAAACTTCGCCTTGGCAGGTAGACCCTTTCAAACCCCAACTTCATCGCTTCCTGAACCCTGCCCACAGGGTTGGTTGTGGCGCGAATCTCGCCGCTCAATCCAACTTCACCAAAAAAAGCGACACGTCCTTGCCAAGGAGTTTCAATCACACTCGAAAGCACACTTGCGGCAACGGCAAGATCGCTGGCGGGTTCGCTGAGTCGCAGTCCTCCTGCAACGTTGGCATAGATGTCGAGCATGCCGAGCGAAATTCCGGCACGACGTTCGAGCACCGCAAGGAGAATTGCAAAGCGGTTCGGGTCGAGCCCCGTCACGGTGCGTCGAGGGGTGGCAAGAGTCGATTTGCCGACGAGGGATTGGATTTCCACCAGCAATGGTCGCGTGCCTTCCATGCTGACAGCCACGGCAGAGCCCTCAATTCCAGACTTCAAGCTTTCCAAAAACAGGGCGCTGGGGTTTGCCACGTCGGAAAGACCATTGGCCTGCATCGAAAAAACTCCCACTTCGCCAGTGGAGCCAAAGCGATTTTTGAGACTGCGCAGAATGCGAAATCCGGTTGCAGCGTCGCCTTCCAGGTGCATGACCGTGTCGACAAGATGCTCAAGCACCCGTGGACCCGCAATCGCTCCTTCTTTTGTGACATGCCCGACCACCCATGTGGTGATGCCATGCATTTTGGCGACATCCATCAGCCGAGCGGTGCATTCGCGAACTTGTGTGACGCTTCCTGGACTGCTCGGATAATCGGGATGAGCAACGGTCTGGATCGAGTCGACGACCAACACATGCGGCTTCAGGTGCAGAGCTTGTGCCACAATGGTTGAGAGGTCTGTTTCGTTGAACAAAAGGATGTTGGGGTGAACAGTTTTGAGTCGGTCTGCCCGAAGTTTGATTTGCTCGCGACTTTCCTCGCCGCTGGCGTACAAAACATTGTACCCACGCGAAGCGAGTCCATAGAGCGCCTGCAGCAGCAGAGTTGATTTGCCCACACCCGGGTCACCACTGATGAGCACCAGGCTTCCGGGCACAAGCCCGCCGCCCAAAACCCGGTCCAGCTCAGGCAGTCCACAATAAATGCGTGGGACTGTTTCGCGTTGGACCTCGGTGATGGGGGTCGGTTTTTCCGTGGGACGATTCGATTGTGTTTCCGGTCGCACCGCTGAGCTTTTTTCGTTGACGACCTCTTCGGCAAACGAATTCCAGGCATTGCAATCAGGACAACGGCCCATCCATTTGGGCTGCTGCGAGCCGCATTGGCCACAAACGTAAATCGTCTTTTTGGAAGATTTCATGAAATCAGTCCCCGGGCTTTATTGCTCGGCACCGGGATACCAGAAAATCGAGATGACTTCAGCATGCATGGTGTGGGCAAAGCAATCAAACAGGGCAAGAGAATGAAGATTGAACGCAGCATCCAGGAACGGCTTCGTGTCGCGGGCAAAACTCGCCATGTCGCAGGCAATCCAAACCACAATGCTCGGTGACTTCTTTTTGGTCAGGGCGGTTGCCAAAGCTCGGGCCGTGGGCGCGCCAATGCCATCGCGCGGAGGGTCGCACAGCAGAATGTCGGGCAACTCATTGGCCCTGACGCGGGCCGCAATAAACTCGCGGACGTCTTCAACGGTGGCCTGGTTTGCCAAAGCAGAATGGTTCCACTTCAAAGCATTGATGGCTGCCGAGACACCTTCGACGCACCAGGTCGTCACATGTCGGCTCGTACCAGCCGCCTTGGCCGGAAGATCCGAAAAAGCGCCTGCTCCACAATACAGATCCCAAGCCGTCCAGTTGCGTTTGCTGTGCAGTGCCTCAAGACCCGTTTGCTTGACAAGTTGCTTGAGCTGACGGGTGATTTCAGAGCGATAGAGCTCCATGGCATTGCGGTGTGGTTGCAGAAATCCTTGGGGCGAAATGACAAAAGAATCCATTTCGGGATGAGCGATCTGGATGAATCCTTTGGGGTCTATTTGCAAGCCATTCCACTGTTTGACAAAGGCATGCATGGCTTCGCGCATTTTGGCTTCGGCATTGTTGCCGCCACTGCAGCGGCTGTCTTTAAGCCACAGCGTGACTGCTTCGTTTTTCAAAAGCGTTGCTTCAATTTGCAAATCGATGAGGCCTGCCTTTTCAAACAGCTGCTGGAATTCCGGCGAAGTCAGCCGAGCCTGAAGTTCGGCACGGGCGCGATCGAGTTGTGGTGCAACAATCAGACACCCGTCAGCATTGACGACGTTGTGGCTCTTGCGGGCAAAGAAGCCGAGCTCCTGGCCGTTGAAATGCCAGCGCACGCGTTGACGGTATCTTGCTGAAGCCGCTTGTTCACAGCGCAACATGCGGCCCGCGTTGTTGATGTGTTCGGGTGGCCATTGGCCAATGCGACGCAACGTCTGAACCAGCCATTGTTTCTTGAGTGCCAATTGGGCTGCCGGAGTCACATGTTGAAGTTGGCATCCACCGCATTGCTGTGCATGCCGACACGGTGGCTTTTGTCGCATGTCTGATTTCTTTGAAACAGAAACCAACTGCGCTTCTGCCATTGTGCTGTTTTCATTGACGAGCGTTGCCGTAATAACTTCTCCGCCCAGTCCGCCATCCACAAAAACAACTTTGCCATTGGCCAGTCGTCCCACGCCGCGACCATCGGTTGCGGTGTCGTGCAACTCCAGTTCAAAGGCCGGAGTCGAAGATGCACTGGATGGGTGGTCTTTGTGCGGCTCTTTGAGCAAGTGTTCCTCGCTTGCGAAGTTGAGTTGATCGAAATTGCGGTCGATGACGTTTAAAGGTTTAGACCTGCTTCAAGTTCGATCATAACTCGATTCGGTTTGATTACCAAATCGACATACAGCAAGTTTTGTACAAGAGGGCAAGCATCTCAGTAGGCGTTGGGGTGAATCAAACCTTTGAGAGGTGTCAGCGCACAAATCTTGAGGTCGAGCCAAAGGCTCCAGTTTTGGATGTACCAGAGGTCGCATTCGATCCGTTTTTCAAGCGATGTGTTGCCGCGCCAGCCGTTGATTTGCGCCCATCCGGTGATTCCTGCCTTGACCTTGTGGCGCAACATGTATCCCGGAAGATTGTGACGAAATTGATCCACAAAGAACGGGCGCTCCGGGCGTGGACCCACGACACTCATCTCGCCTTTGAGAACATTCCAGAACTGTGGAATTTCATCGAGACTGCTTTTTCGCAAAAACGCGCCGACCCGGGTGACCCGATCGTCATTTTTGCTTGCCCAGACAGGACCCGTTTGCGTTTCGGCGTCGATGCGCATGCCGCGGAATTTCAAGCACCAGAAAGTTTTGCCATCGAGCCCCATGCGCTCTTGCCGATAGAAAATCGGTCCTGGGCTGGATAATCGCACTGCCAGTGCACATAAAAAATAGACAGGGCTCAACAGCATCAGTGCGATCAAGGCAAATGTGATGTCGAACATCCGTTTGAGAATCCGGCCATAGCTGTCGAGGCTTGAACTGTTGAGCACGATGGCGGGGAGCGAGTCGAGTTGCATGATGCGCGGCGCAAGAAATTCAGGCGCCTCAAAATCAGGAATCACAAAAACATCTGCCAGCGTGTTGCCGAGTGACTCATAGATGACGTGGAGCTTTTCTGTTTCACCGGCTGATGGAGCAAGAAAGACCACATCGATATCACCGTTGGCGAGGCGGCTTTGGACCTGGGGAAGATCAGCGATTGAAAGTTGTGTGTCGAGCGCCAATGCCCAATCTTGCCGTTCATTGACCATGCGGGCCATTCGGTTGGCCACAACACCCGAGCCAACCACAATCGCACGTCCACGCGTTTGCGAGTGGCGCAAATACCAGCGGTTGGTTTTGCGCACAAAACTGCGTCCAAAAGCCAAAGCAACAGGGACCAGAACAAAGAAAATGGCGAGAGTGACGCGACTGAACCGATGTTCAAAGATGAAGTAAACGGAGGTCACAAACACGAAGAACGAGAGCAGATGGGCCCGGCTCAAATCAAAGAGCTCTTCCCAAACGCGTCTGCGATCAAGACTTCGACGGTAGACACCCAGTGCGACAAACACAAAGGCATACGAAAAAACCAGCGCAGGAATGAGTTTGGCGTAATTGGAAAAGGTGTCGGTGCCCTTGGTGATCTCGATGAACGAGGTTTTAAAGCGCACAACATAAGCCAACATCCAGCAAAAGATGACAGAGACGAGATCTACGGCACCGCGAAAGACGTTCAACAGCTGTGCATGGCGATGGATGCGCATGGTCACCTTTTTTCAATCAGTGTCAGCAAGTGGTCTGCCATGTTTTCAGCAAAGTGCTTCTGCGAAAACGTTTGCACGTGTGCCAGCAACCCTGCCTCGTTGACCTGTTGGGTCAGTGCTGCTGCAACGGCACGCAGCATCGAAGCATCGTCACCCAGCTCAAACAGCGTTCCGGTCTTGCCGTCGATGACGGTTTCACCCGTGCCGCCCTGCCGTGGTGCAACGACCCAGCTTCCTGATGCCATGGCTTCGAGCGGGACAATGCCAAAATCTTCCAAAGCAGGAAAGAGGAGGACTTTATGATTGGCATAGAGGCTCGCAACTTGGGCGTCAGTGGGGGTTGTTTCAATCCGCACCAGTGGATGATTGCTATATTTTGAGGCTACAATTTCAAGCTCCGCTCCCTGTCCTGCAGCGGTCACGGCTATTCCTTGGCTGATGCACAGCTCCAATGCATGAAGCATTTTCTTGTACGGCACCCATGCTCCAAAAATAAGCACGCGTTTTTCCCGAGCGGCCTGGGCGGGACGTTGGATGAACCGGTCGAGGTCAACCCCGGGGTGAACAACAACCGCGTTTCTGCGGTAAAAAAGTTCGCAACGGCGTGCGACGAAATGGCTGTTGGCAATAAACATGTCGACTCTGGCACTCGCACACACGTCCCACATGCGCAGGTTCTTGAGCATGAGCCGGCGCAGCAATTCAACAGGCCGTTTCAGTGATGGTGGCTTCGGAAAGTAAACGTGTTCCTGATCCCAGGCGTAGCGCATCGGGCTGTGAATATAACACGCGTGCAATGCCTTGGGCGGTGGAACAATTCCTTTGGCAACGCAGCTACTGCTGCTGACAACAAGATCGTATGAACTCAAATCGAAACTTTCAGCTGCAACGGGCATCCATGGAAGCAAGGCCTTGTAGTAGCGTTCGATCCACGGCAGCGACGCGAGGAATGATCTGAAAATGCGATGGTTGTTTGCGGTTTTGAGCACTTTTTGCGGATGACCCATCAGGCAATAGAGATCTGCGTTTGGAAAAAGATTGAGAATTTGTTCGAGCACCCTCTCTCCACCGCGGCGCACAAAAATCCAGTCGTGGATGACGGCCACTTTCATGCTGCGAGTGCGTTCTTCCAGCTGGGCGACTGAACTCATCAAGATGACTCCAAAAACTGCGGTGCGTGGCGGAATACTCCTATGATTTCTCAAGATTCGCAAGTGTAAGTCGAAACAAG
>JBDLRR010000226.1:0-11275 GCA_039799985.1 Pseudomonadota bacterium
TCACGAGCCGACCTTCCAAAGCACTCAATTCGGCTGTCAACTCGCCGTCCTTGTACTGCTGCACATGCAAGGGGGTCATTGAAAAAATTTCGAATGGAAGCCTGTCTGTATCGATTTTCTGGGAGAATTCCGACAGCGACATCTGCATGTAGGACTCTTGATAAATGAATCCCACAACCAACAGCGCTGCAAAAAAAATAGAGTAAATACGGGCGACCAAACCCTGCTTCTCC
Source organism: Pseudomonadota bacterium (assembly GCA_039799985.1). Lineage (GTDB taxonomy): Bacteria > Bdellovibrionota_B > Oligoflexia > Silvanigrellales > Silvanigrellaceae > RFOM01. Next base: position 234 of record JBDLRR010000226.1, read on the forward strand.
TCAATAGAAAACGACCAGATGCCTATGCTAGCCCGCGGCTGTTCAAAAGCGCAACAAAAGCATTCAGCAGAAGGCCACCTTGTTCGCTCGCAAAACTTTCCGGATGATACTGCACTCCGAGCCACGGCTGAAATTTGTGCTCAACAACTGCAGCCCAGCCCGCGCAATGGGCATTCAAACGCCACCGGCAATCTTTCTCAGCCAATTGAAGTTTATCGATGGCCCAGGAGTTATAGAAGGTGGCACAACCCTCAAAATTCAGCCCGGAAAGCCAGTTTGAACACTCCACCGGCTCAACTTGTTCTCGCCTGCCATGCACGGGACGCTCAGATACCAAGTTCAACAACAGATTTTCCCGAGAAAGCAACATTTGATGGCCCAAACACACTCCCAAAACCGGACGCTCCGCTGGCCATCGATCCAACAACGCCAACGACTCTGGGTAGTGGTGTGGAAGCCCTGGCCCTGGCGAGAGCAGCAAAGCATCATGCTCACCATGCTCTATTCGGGCTGCGCCTGATGGTGCTGACAAGACACAATCCACCCGACAACCGCGTGCTCGCAAGGCAGCCACCAGATTTTCGGAAAATGAGTCAAGATGATCGACAAAAAGTATGGCCGGGCCCCGACTCATGGGCTCCCCCCTGCAGTCGCCTTCGGCTTGAGGTGCGATTGCGTCAGCCGCGACCAACGGTTGGAAAAACTTTGCCACTTGAGCTCGAATTCACGAACTTCCGATTCGGGATCCGAGAGGGTGGTGATGCCAGCGCCAATTCCGGCATACCAACGTTTTTCGTCGGCAAAAAAACCACGAATCAGGACCGTGGAATCGAATTCTTGAAGCGAGCGGGCAAGAGCAAAAACACCCGTGTAATAACCACGCGGAGCCGATTCCTTGATTTGAATTTGTTGCGAAACGACCCATTTGGGCGTTCCTGTCACCGAGCCTGCTGGCAGAAGCGAAGCCAGCACCTCGGCATGGGAAAGAGAGGCTTCTTTGAGTTCTCCCTCAACCACAGATTGCATCTGCAATAGATTTCCGGCCACACGAATTTCAAACGGCGAGCTCACCAGCACACTGCCTGGCCTGCAAATTTTGTTGAAATCATTGCGCAGAAGATCCGTCACCATTGTTTGCTCGCTCATCTCTTTTTGACTGCTCCACAAGCTATGAACAGCCTCCAACGCATGTCCGGATTCAAATTGAACCGTGCCTTTAATCGGCTCGGTTTGAATTCTTTCGCCACTGCGCGCGACGAAACGTTCCGGAGAAAAACAGCAAACCCGGGGCCATTGAGGCCCGCAATCGATAAAGACACCTTGCCGCACCGGAGATGTCAGCCACTCGTGAACAAAAGCTGACAGCGAAATTTTCACCGAGTCACGAGTCGGACCATTCATACGGCTCGTCGCATTGGCGAGATAGTATTCACCATCGCGCATGCCGCACTGCCAGTTTTGAATCATGTTGCAGATGGAATCTCCGGATTCGCCCCGGTTCCACAATTGATTCTTTGACCCCTGTGCTTCACCAGGACTCACTGTAAAATCAAGAGACAATGGATTGCAGTCAGCTTCCGCAATCCCCGACTCCGCCCGAACGGCTAAATCAGAAATCAAAGATTTGAGAGCCTCGAAGGAGGTCACATCAGAAAACAATGTTCCATGAGCTTGAACAATTGCCTCGTTCGAATCAACCAATCCTTCCAGCTCAAGACAATCTGAAAAACTCCAACGCAACAAAGGGAGATTCTGTCGGATGGCAAATTCATCAAGCGCGAAAAACGGAATCAGCCACGCTGATTTCGGCGACGGATTTTCCTGCTCTGAACGAAAGAATTCCTTAGGCACGTGTTCACATTGTTCAAGTTTGGGATCAGCGACAAAAGTGATGCGAACCCTGTTTGCCTGTGATTGCGTTCTGCGCGCAGAAAAACCGCCTGGCACAGAATGATCCCTTTCAACTGGATGACGAACGAGCGGCTCGGTTTCGTGTTGGACGTAGCAAAGCCATTGGGCTGCCCTTGCTTCAAGAGCAACAGCCAAGGACCCCATGTGTTGCAACCAGCTCATCGCCCCGCTTCTCCCCGCGCCATTCCTCGTGTATCCTCAAAACGATCGACAATGAGGATGCAAATGAAAACAAAACTTGAAATCTGTCAGAACTGGCTCCCCCGCTATACCGGCACCAAGATCGACGATTTCGCCGATTACATTTTGATCACAAATTTCCAGGGCTATGTGAACCGCTTCGCCCAACTCATGAACACCACCGTTCAGGGTCTGGATCGCGCCATGCCCAACGCGACCTGCAAAAAAGCCAATGTGAGCATTATCAATTACGGCATGGGAAGTGCAAATGCGGCGAGCATCATGGATCTCTTGAGCGCTCGCCAACCCAAGGCCGTTTTGTTTTTGGGGAAATGTGGCGGACTCAAAAAGAGTACTGAAATTGGTCACTTCATTCTGCCAATTGCAGCCATCCGCGGCGAAGGCACCTCGAATGACTACTTTCCGCCCGAAGTTCCGGCACTGCCAAGCTTCAAGCTGCACAAATTCGTTTCGCAAAAAATCGTCGAACGTGGTCTCGATTACCGTTCCGGTGTTGTCTACACAACCAACCGACGCGTGTGGGAACACGACGAAGAGTTCCGTCAACGGCTGCAGGACATGACGGCATTGGCCATCGACATGGAAACCGCAACCGTCTTTATCGTTGGTCACTTCAATGACATCTCGCGTGGAGCTTTGTTGCTGGTATCCGACGTTCCGACCACTCCGGAAGGCGTGAAAACCGAAGCTTCAGACAAAGTCGTCAATGAAAAATGGACCGACATTCACCTGGAGCTTGGAATAGAATCGCTCCGCGAGCTTGAATCCAAGGGCGAAACCATCAAGCACTTCCGCTACTGAATCGCCATAATTTCAATTCGAAATTAAAAAGAATTCTGTAGGCTTTCAAAACGAATCATCTCGTCCGGCAATGAAACTTTCGGCCTGACGGGTTTTGGGATTGGTGAAAAAGCGCGTGGTCGGCGTGCACTCCACCACGCGTCCGTCGAGCAAGAAAAGTATCCTGTCGGTCAATCGGCTCGCCTGCATCAAATCGTTGGTGGCAATAATCAAAGTCAGACTCTCGCTTTGTTCGGCCAGAATCGCTTCCGTGTTTTTGACCAACACAGGATCCATGCGAATGAAGGCTTCATCGAGCATCAATAAACGAGGCTTGCGCAACATCGCACGGATAATGGCAAGCTGCTGCAGGATGGGTTGATCAACCTGGCTTGCAAGCAATTCTGTGACCGACAACAACTGCGCCTTGTTGCGGTTTGAAACCGGTAATGAGTCGACGAAATCCTCAAACGGAATTCGCTCCAACCCGCTGACAATTCGCACGGCTTCAAAATTTTGCGCAATCGACACTGGCAACCAAGAGCTGGTGTCGCCCACAAGGGCCATCTGCCTTTGCAGAACAGAAAGCGATGCGGAGCTCGGCTTTTTGTCTGAGAAAAATTCACCAAATACTTTGCATTCGCCCGATTGAATTGGGCTTTCAAGGCCGCTGATGTTGCGATCCCAGATCGACTGGGAGATCACCTTCAACAGCAAGCTTTTTCCGGATCCGGCGGGCCCAACAACACCCAACGATTCACCAGCGTCTACGGAAAGCTCGATGCCCTGCAGAAGGGCTGAGTAACCCGACTGCAGGGCATAATTCTTGAGCTCAATGATAGCTGAGCGGGCAGAACTCATCAGCCGCGCTGCGCCAGCGGTGTCACACCAGCTTCGGTGGGTCCAACATACTTGGCTGCCGGACGATAAATGCGGTTGTCTTGCCACATTTCGATGATGTGCGACGACCAACCAACAACGCGAGCAACCGCGAAAATCGGAGTGAAGTCAATCGTTTCAATCTTCATGAGGCGGTACATGGCACCCGACCAAAAGTCGACGTTTGGCCAGATGTAGTCTTTGGATGTTTTGCCCAGTTCATCGATCATCGTGTCGTGAACAATGCGCAGGGTTTCATAGGTCTTCTTGTCGCCGGTTTGGGCCACAAGCTTTTCAAGCATGGAGCGCAGAACCTTGGCGCGAGGATCCATCGTGCGATAAACGCGGTGACCAAAACCCATCACCTTGGCCTTGGTGGCAAGCGCGTTCGCAACCCACTCTTTTGCCTTTTCCGGTCCGCCAATCTTGTCGGCCATCTCGAGAACTTTTTCGTTGGCACCACCGTGAAGTGGACCACTCAATGCACCTACAGCTCCAGACACAGAAGCTGTGAGTCGTGCTTCGGTGGATGCAATCACACGACCGGCAAAAGTCGAAGCGTTGAAATCGTGGTCCATGTGCAGCATCAGTGCCACGTCAAACATACGGGCAAGTTCTTTGCTCGGAACAGTGCCATCGAGCATATAGAGGAAGTTTTCAGCATGATTGAGATCGTTGCGTGGCTCGACAGGAGTGAGTCCGCGACGACGACGCGAGATGCGCGCAACAGCTGTTGACAGTTGAGCTGTGAGTCGGATGGCGTTGCGAACATTGCCATCAACATCTTTGAGGTTCACGGTTGGCTCGTCCCATGCCAAAGCAGCCATGGCTGCTTGCAGGACCATCATGGGATGGGCTGTTTTGGGAGCGGCGTCGATGACAGTTTCCACCGTCTTGGGAAGCGCGCGGAATTCTTTGAGCTCTGCCGAGACCTTCGTCAATTCGGCCTGAGTCGGCAATTTGCCGCGCAACAGGAAGTGAGTCATTTCTTCAAATGTTGATTTCTCGGCGATTTCTTCGATAGAAATTCCGCGATAAATCAAACGACCCACTTCACCCTGCACCTGGCTGACGGATGTTGCGTCTGCTACTACTCCGGCCAATCCTTTGGAAAAGCCCAATTCTTCTGCCATGGTCATGCCTCCCTGATAACTAAACAATAATTGCTTCGGCTGTACTTAAATTGTGCCTTGAACTCAACTGCACTCAACCAAAAGTCTGCCTGGTATCGGAATCAAAGGTAACACCCTTTACCCGGGGTGTCAGGATAATCTCAGCTGGGATTTCTTAAAAAAATCCCGACTTTGCTCGGCAAGAATTCGGTAGGGAAGCGGCCGGCTTTCATGCATCAGAAACTTCTCGAATTGCCTGGCGCAGTCGGCAAAATGTTCCTGATCAAGAATTCCCCGAAAGCGCTGCACGCCCAAGTAAACACCATAGGTGATGAGCACGTCGACGGCGCAATAATCTTCAATCTGTTGAGTCGCGCCGAGGGCATAGTAGGCTTCGGCGACCCGACTTCCGTCCATGCCCTCGAGTTTGCCCGCCAAACCCATCGACTGGGCAAGGATGTCCAGGCCAATTTTTTGCGAAGCATTTCCATTTACGAACTGGGCAAGGTCGAATGATTTGTCGAGTGCAAAACGGGATCGGTAGGAATCGTAACCAAATTCCCTTCCATATTCGGGAATCGGGCAGGGAATGAAATGTTTCATGCTGCGCTGTTCGATGACCGGCAGGTCGAATCCCGAAATATTATAACCGCAAAAAGTGACCGGCAGTGGTTTGAGCTTTTTGCGCTGATAATCGTTCATCCGGAAATCGGATTGCACTTGATCATACCAGACCCGGGCCGCATCGGCATGCTTGGTGCAGAAACCCCAAAACTCGCGCAGCAACGCGGCTTCGGCCGCAAGAAGTTCGTCGTAAGTCGAGCACACGGGAAGAGTGCGCTTGAATCCGTCGATGATGGTGTGCGTTTCGGGATGAACAAACACCGCACAAATACACATCACCACATGATACATGGGTGGCGGAAACGAAATCTGCTTTTGCTCGCGAATCAGGTTGACGATCGACAAGTTTGCCCAATCCTGATCGCGGCTGAACCCCCGCCCCTCGGGCAACTTGGGTTCATAGCCGGTATACAGAAGAGGAATATCGGGCACTGTTTCGATGTCGAACACAAGCACAGGTGCCGCTGGACGCTCACCCATGCGCTGTGCTCCGAAGACCGCTGATGGAGCATCAGGATTGTTTGTCACCTGCGCCTGGCCTCACTTGGAGCTCAGTGCGCGGGCGATTTGCACCGAAAGTTGCACACCAAACCCGGAACTGATTTTGCGAGGGAACCCGACTGCCATATTACCATTGGCAACACCAGCGATGTCCACGTGACAGTAGGGTTTGCTCTCAACAAATTCCTTGAGGAACATGGCCCCAACTGACGAACCGCAAGCGCCGGCGGTGGCGCCGATATTATTGACGTCGGCAATCGTACCCTTCACGTCGTCGCCGATTTCATCCCACGTTGGCATCGGCCACACGCGTTCACCGGCTTGCTGCGCCGCATTAAGAACGGTGTTTTCGAGCGAGTCGGAGTTGAAGGTGAAAATACCTGCGCCCAGGTGACCCAATGCTGTAATCATTGCACCGGTAAGAGTTGAGTATTCAACGATCGTGTCGGGCTTGAGATCTTTGGCAGTGAAGGCAAGCGCATCGGAAAGAACGATACGGCCTTCGGCGTCAGTATTGAGAACTTCGATTGTCTTGCCGTTGTAAGTCGTCAGCACATCACCAACACGATACGCATGAGCGTCGATCATGTTTTCACACAATGCTGCGACCGCAAACACGCGCACAGGCAACTGCAATTTTGAAATTGCAATAATCGAGTTGAGCACCACTGCGGCACCCGACATGTCGTACTTCATGCCAACCTGGTGGTTGGACGGAGTTTTGATGGAGTATCCGCCCGTGTCCATCGTGAGGCCTTTGCCCACGAATGCAACTGAAGTTTTGGCATTGGTTGGAGCGTATTCGAAAACTACAAATTGAGGCTCATTGGAACTTCCACCGGCCACAGCCATCATCGCGCCAAAGCCCATCTGGCGGAGTTTTTCTGCGCCATAAACCTGAACAGAAAGTCCGGCTGCACGGGCTTTTTCGCTCATCACCTCGGCCACGTATTTTGGCGTGGCAACATTTGGTGGAGCATCCTGGAGCAAACGACAGGTTTCAATCGAGTCAGCAAGAATGCTGGCGTCCTTCAGACCATTTTCTGCATTGGAGTTGATTCCGGAAAATTTAAATTCGACAGGCAACTCAAGCTCCTTGCGAGCCTCTGCCGAAAGATTCGAATTCGGATATTTGTAGGAACCCATCTTCAGGCCGATCGACATCTGCGCGACAGTTTCAGCGCTTGTCAGGAATGTACTCGTTCCACAGATGCTCGCCTTGACCGCTTTGAAGCGTGCTGTTTCTTCGGCGATTTTGAGACCGATTTGACGCGCACGTGCAGGCTTTTCGTCAACCTTTTTACCACCACCCACAAGCAACACGCGCTTGGCAACTGAGGGCACGGAGCACAGTGTCACCGCGGTCGACAACCACTTGCCTTCGAAATCTTTGAGCGCTGCAATGGCAGCAATCGCACCACCCAAATGAGCATCAAGATTTTGAAGTTCTGCATTCTTGATCTTGCCTTGTTCCAGATCTGCTTCGTCGATGACAACAACGGCGAGATCTGCGGATTGGTTCACCAAGGTGTTCGCCGAGGCAATGTTGACGGTTTTTACAGGTGGAAGGGCAATCATGGTTATCCTCTCTTGCATTGGTTGCTTACGAGCCCTAAGTGTGGCTTGCTTTGAGACACAGGCGTCGGGCCGGGAGAATGGCCCAGAGTGTCGGTGAATTCAAGTTTTGTGAGGAGTTTTGTGGGACTTTTCCGCTCGGTATCGCACGTGTTTACAATCATCGGAATTGCGATCACCGCCGCAGTCGCCTGGTTCATCCCCTGGGTGTTCACCCTTCACCTGGGAGTGCTGATTTATTTCCCCTACCAGCCCAAAAGCGAACAGCGGTATATGCGGGTCACTGGCCCGCTCGCCTGGACGCATAAAAAGAACTGGGTGCCCGCTGCTGAAATTCCAAAATCCTGCAAACTCGCCTTGGTTGCAGCCGAAGACACCAAGTTTTTTATTCACCACGGAATTGACTTCGAAAGTCTTGAAAAAAGCTACGAATACAACCAGCGCAAGAAAAAGAACAAGCGTGGCGGTAGCACCATCACCCAACAACTGATTAAAAACGCCTTTTTATCTCGCGAAAGAAGCTACATCCGTAAAGCCCGCGAAATTGTGGGAGCTGTTCTGCTTGATGCCACCTCAACCAAAGACATGCAGCTGAATTGGTATTTTAATATTGTTGAATTCGGGCCAAATATTTACGGCATCAAGGATGCGGCCCAGTTCTACTTCAAGAAGTCGCCCTCGGCTCTGACCCAACGTGAGTGTGCGAGTCTTGTGGCCATCTTGCCCAGCCCCAACAAATGGAACAAGTCGCTCAAAGCCGGAGCTCCATCCGGATTTCTGGCAGCGCGGGTCGGGACCATCGTTGCCCGCATGAGCATGATCCCTACCGAGGACGACCTCATCGCCAGCAGCAAGCCGGTTGCAGCGAGGGGTGACAAGAAAAAGGCGTCAAAGCCCGTAGACCCAGCGAGCATGAACAAATCTGAATTGCCCGCTCCGCCCGACCTTCCGGGAATGGATGAAAACCTGCAAAAGGCCGAAATTCAAGCAGAAAAGGCCGATCAGTTGGACCTCCCCGAAGAGATTGGCGAAGGAGAATGGGGAAGTTACGAACTCGGCAAAGACTCATGGGAAATGGACAAATCCAGCAATAAGCCTCAACCCTCTGAAAATACAGAAGCCGGCGAACCCTGAAAAAGCTCGAAAACAAAAGCTCTTGATCGTTGCCAACACCGATTGAAGGTGCTAACCACCACGACGCTTCTGGTTTACCAGATTTATCGCTTGAGAGAGGATCCGCCCATGACATCACCAACCGACATCACCAACCGCCGCCGCGCTGCGAAGATTGCCAAACGCGGCACACCTCGCAAGAACCAAGTCCGCGCAAACGGCACGACACCGTTGCTTTTCGCGCTGAACAAGCCGACTGCGAATGAAAAAAAGTAAAAGCGTAAAAGTTTGACTGGCGAGGCGTCTCACACCGCGTGGGACGCCTCGCCTTTTTGATTCGAAATGTGCTAAACTGAACGCTCAATCGTGTGAAATTACCAAGGGGGTACCCAACCAGTATGCGTCCAACGGCTCCAAATCGCGCTCCAGTTCAAGAAGGTCCTCGTATCAATGAACGTATCAAGGCTCTTGAAGTCCGCCTGATCGACGAGACAGGTGGCCAGGTGGGTGTTATCTCCACCCGAGATGCTCTTTTGCGCGCCGAAGAAGCAGGATTGGATTTGGTGGAAGTTTCACCCGATGCCGTTCCCCCGGTTTGCCGGCTCATCGACTTTGGCAAATTCAAATACCAGCAAAGCAAAAAAGCACAGGAAGCCAAAAAGAAGCAGGTTGTGATTGAAGTCAAAGAACTCAATCTCACGCCCAACACCGATGCGCACGATATTGAAACAAAACAAAATCACATTCGCCGTTGGGTTGCGGAGAAAAACCGCGTTCGCGTGGGTGTGAAATTCCGCGGGCGAGAAATGTCGCACCAGGAATTGGGACACGAAGTGCTTCAACAACTCATCAAAGGCATTGAAGACCTCGTTGTGCCAGAAGCGCCACCGCGCATGGAAGGCCGTCGCCTGACCGTCACGCTGTTGCCACGCGGCGAGAAAGAAAAATAAATCCCCGTGTCAATTTGACAAATCAAAAAGGATTGAACTAACTTTATTCCGTTAGTTTTCTCCTCCTTTTTGTTGCGTTATTAGGGCCGCTGCTTCAGCGGCCCTATTTTTTTGCAATTTTGTGCTTGTGATTATTTCCGCTTGAGTTTGAGCGTCACTGCCTGACCTTCAATATCCAACGTCTGCTCAAAATCCGGATTCGCGAGATTGCCAACACATTGGGCAAGAGTCTCGTCCTCAAGATACTCCTTGTTTTTCTCAATGGCAGACTGGAACAAGGCGTTGCTTGTCACAACCTGCAACGAGATGCGGTCTTCAACTTCAAAATTGGCCGTCTTGCGCGCCTTTTGAACCAGACTGACAACTTCTCGAGCAAGTCCTTCCAAACGCAGTTCCTCGCTCAGCGTGGGATCAAGCGCAGCAACCAACTCTGCGTCGGTTGCAACCAACTGATGCCCCGTTCCCTGAAGCTCAACGGTCACCATCTCGGGTGTGAGCTCCATTCCGAGTGCAGGAATCGGCTTTTTCTGCAAAGCGACTTGGCAATCGGCTGGGGAAAGCTGCGCAAGCGCTGCCTGCATATCCTTCATGCGATCACCCAACACCTTACCGAGAACCTTGAAGTTGGGTTTGACCACAATCTTTGCCAAAGTCGATGGGTCTCGCGTCACCTCAACGTTCTTGACGTTGAGTTCGTCGGCAATGAATTCACGCATGCTTGCCAATCGGGCAGCGGCGGTTTCCTGCACAACCCCGATTGTCATCGTCGCCAACGGCTGACGGTTTTTGATCTTGTGGGCTGTGCGGATGTTGCGACCCAATTCCACAACCCGACGCGCCAAAGAAACCCGATCGAGAAGATCACGTTCCTGAGCGGTCAGTTCTCGTGCGTCAGGCAAGAGTGAGAGGTGAACACTGCCCACTTTCCTGAGCCCCTCTGTGAGTGCCAATTTTTCAAAGAAGTATTCAGCTGCAAACGGAGCAAACGGTGCCAACAACTGAACGGTTTGAACCAACACCTCAAAGAGCGTCGAGAACGCAAATTTGTCTGCTTCCCAAAAGCGGCGGCGACTGCGGCGGATGTACCAGTTGTTGAGATCATCGAGGAAATCAACAATGGAAGGCACCGCTTTGGCAATTTGGTAAGCCTGCATCGACTCATCGACCAGACGGGTCAGTTCGTTGAGACGAAGTTTGATCCACATGTCGAGCTCGTTGGTGCTCTTGTTCAAGTCTTTTTCGGGATCGAAATTTTCCAACGATGCGTAAGTGGCAAAGAACGAATAGGCATTCCAAAGAGGCAACAACACACGCCGCGTGTTTTCCTTGACGCCTTCAACACTGAAACGAACTTCTTCAGCAACAGTTGCAGGTGAATTCAACAAGAAAAGCCGCA
>JBDLRR010000227.1:0-10846 GCA_039799985.1 Pseudomonadota bacterium
TTATGGACCCATGTCAGGCTCGGCCGGTGGGATTGCCTACATCGATAGCTTCAATGAGAACAGCGATACTCCGTGCTTTGTCTATAACACATCGGTGCTGGGGGTGTCAGAAGCCATCAGCCACGAGGTAGGTCATACGATGGGCCTCTCACATGACGGCACCTTTGATGGCACCACAACGGTCGACTATTACACCGGTAACAGCCACGAGCTTGATGGCAATGGCTGGGCACCGATTATGGGTCTTGGCTATTATCGCAACATGACGACCTGGGACAACGGCGTTTACTACCAAAGTAACAACACGGGCAGCACGGCCAACTTCGGCAAAGGCGCCGACGACCTTGCCATCGTCACGGGCTACAATGGATTTTCGTATGAGCAAGATTCCGAAAGTGATTTGCGTCTGGATGCAGCTCCATTGAATATCCGTAGTGGAATGGTGGGTCAGTTCGGCACCATCCAAACATCCGCTGATGTGGACTGGTTCCGTTTCGACCTTCTGGAAACCAGTGACGTGGATCTGCACATTGAGACGGCGATCTACAGGACTTTTGTGGATACAGATGCTTTGTGGGGTGGCTCTTTCGACTCCCACTACGCCTCCGTTTTTGACACCAATGGCAAGAACGGCTGGAATGATCACGCAACTAACCTGAATCTTACGGCGACGGTGTACACCAGCTCGGGCAGCGTCTATGGACGCTGGAGCTCGCGGATGCGTATCAGCGGCCTCGCCGCTGGTAGCTACTATGTGAAGCTCGAAGGGATTGGTTATGGCGATCCGACGACGGCAACCGGTGTGGGCTACACCGACTATGCGAGCATCGGTCACTATCTCATCAGCGGCACGATCGCACCATTGAGTGCACCTATCAGTGTTCCGGTGATCACGCTGGCGCTGCCAGTCAGCAGTGTGACGGAAGATGGCAGCGACAATTTGATGTTCACCTTCACTCGCTCTGTGGTGACGGCTGATCCGCTGACAGTCCACTTTCAGTTTGCCGGCAATGCTGGCAACGGTATCGACTACAGCGGCCTGATGCCTGTTGTCCTTCAGTCTGTGACCTTCGCAGCCAATGCGGCTACGGCCACGGTGGTGGTGGATCCAGCGGCGGATGGCGTCGAGGAACCGAATGAAACCGTGAGCCTACAGCTGGGGTTTGGTTTGGGCTACACGATCGGAACAACCACAGCCGTGGTCGGCTTGATCCTGAATGACGATGACGCCAGCAGCAAACCGGAAATCAGCCTCGCGCTCTCACCCAGCAGCGTAAGTGAAGATGGCAGTGGCAATCTGGTGTTCACCTTCACGCGTTCGGTGGTGACGGACTACCCCGTGACAGCGTATTACGCGGCATCCGGCAGCGCAACCAATGGCGTTGACTACAACGAGCTGGTCGTTGGCAGCAGCAGTCAAGCTGTGACATTCGCAGCCAATGCAGCCACCGCCACAGTCGTTATTGACCCAGTAGCAGACAGTAACGCTGAAGCCGATGAAACCGTGATCCTGACATTGTATTCCGGCTTCGGCTACAAGCTCGGAGCCAGCACGACGGCGACAGGCACCATCCTGAACGATGACGTTTCTTCTCCTATTCTCAATTTCACTGCCGGTGCCGACACGCTCGCCGGAACTGGAAGCACAAACACCTTCCGCTTGATGAGTTTGAGCGATGCACTCTGGAGCTCAACACCAGACAGAATCACCAACTTGAATACGGTCAGCGACGTGATTGACATCCCTGTTGCACGCAACAGAGCTCTCAAACCACAAATCTTCGGTGCTGTGAAATCGTTCGATTCGGCGGGAATTGCAGCACTGCTCACAAGCAGAAGTTTTACCAAAGGGAGTGCAGCAACGTTCACCTTCAATTCGAGCACTGCTGTGCGCACCTTCCTCGCCATCAACGATGGAGTTTCCGGCTTCAATGCCGCAACAGACGCCGTGATTGAAATCACGGGCTACACTGGAAGCTTGTCGATGTTGAGTTTGTGGTAAAGACATTGAAAATGGCTGAGAGCAGAGCTCTTTCAAAGGCTTTGCTTTACTCTCAGAATTTGAAATGCCTGTAACTCGCGCTCTTTATCCATCGGTTTCGTTTGCGCGAATTCGGCCGGAAGAATCAGCCTCAAATCTCCGCAATGCGTCCCGCAAAGAGAATTGCCCCGATGCTTTTTTCATAGATGAAGAATACTGAGGGTCGGTTGACTTTGACCTCGATGGGTGGCGTAGGATTCATTTCGTCACTCGAAGGAGCCAAAACTATTGCTGTTGCGGCCGCAGCTTCGGTTCCTGTCTCATCGACGCTGATTTTCGCCTTGTGAAATACGTCACTGATACAGGTTTCGATGTTGAGCATGCGAGGGAAACAATTTGAAACTCCGAAGATTTCTCTCATGCCAAGTTTTTTCAGTGCGGGCTTAAGTGACTCGGTTCCCCATTCTATTTTGAATTTGGGCAGTCGATAGATAACTTCCCTTGATTTCATATCCTTTAAAAGTTGTGAAAATCGGGTTGCGGTAAGCTTGGTTTCGATATCGGAAATTTTCAAGCCCTCTTTTGGGACAAGCGTGAGCAGGGCAACCTTGTTGCCGTCGTAGGGTTTGCTCACCGCATGAAAGTCCGGGTCACTGTAGTACAAAAGATCTTCTCGCTGAACCATCGTATCGACATTTTTTATTTCCCCGGCAGCATTGGTGAATGGTTCCGGTTGTGTTGAATCTTTTGAAAATTCAGTTTCCCATTTGGCAAGCATGTAAATTGTGTTGATAAGTAGACTTGCAGTATTGAATTGAATCGACCCCTTCGGCAATAAATCGTATATCTGGGAGTTGGTCTTATCCTTGATGTATTTATTGATAGTTTCTCTGCTTTGCTCTGGTTTGGCTCGAAAGTCGAGTTTTCCGACCCCTGCATTGTGAAAGGTTTTGAGCGTATCGAGGAAGTTTGGAAAGAGTTGCAATCTGCCGTCTACAAAAACTTGATTGACCATTCGGTATTTTGGCAAGTATCCGCTTGGAGTCCGAGCGAATGCATCCTCTACTTTGAGCGCGAGTGATTTGACTTCCGGAAGGAGTTCATTCTCGGCATTGTTGAAACTCATTGCCTCTTTCATTTCGTTTTGAATGGATGAATTCTTTTCTGCTGCCGGATATAACATTGAGAAAGCAGAGCGCACCGAGAAAGGAGAGATGATGAGGTTTGTTAATTCTGCACCATCGTCAGAAGCTCCCAATTCTCGATACAGTGAAAGTGAAAAAGTGTTGAGGCGTTCGGCTTGTTGCTGGATTTTTTCCGGGGAAATGCGCTCAGAGGAGTTGAAACTGAGTGCAGAGCCTTCCATTTGAAAATGTTCTTTGAGCACGTTTTCCTGGTGAGCTGAACATCCTATACCGAGAAGAGCCAGTGTTGCGAAAAAAATACGTGCTCTCATTTAGAACCCCTTCTCAATTTAATTTTCGAAGCCAGTTATCCTCATCGGAGAAATGGGGCATTTTCTTTAGAAAATTGTATACTGATTATCTGATATAAGGCTGTTTAAAATGATTTTATTTACGATTATTCCGATTCGGATTTTTTTTTGTATATTCTTAAAAAGATGAAGCTGCGACCTTTTTTCCAAACAATGTATCGTTTCACGGTCTGCAGAGGTGTCACTTTCGACGCCCTTGTCAGGTGATTCATTGCGCGCGGTTGACTGGTGCTCTTCATCATTCAATCCCAACGGATTGATCAACCTCAGAGCCAATGCACAGGGCGTTCGAGACAGCGACGCAGAAGATCTGCTCCAGGGGGCTGAACAATACGACATGAAATACTCATCAAGTTTTGTTTGGGAGAAATGTCCCTATCCGATGTAATAACCACTGACACGGATGCTTGTGTCAAAGCGGGCGGATTCTCCGTTCACGCAGCAACGGTAACGAAGGCAAACGGACGCGAGCGAATGGAAAAGCTGGCCCGCTGCATGGCACGCCCAGCGGTTGCAGAATAACGAATTTCCGTGCTACCCGACAGGCTCCCACCCAAACCAAATCCCCGGGACTGCACATTTAAAGTGAACGGCTGCGAAGGCAAACCGACAGTATCCACAAGTATTCCTGCGACATATCAATGTGAACCAAGCAAAATGGAGGAACCCCCTCGAAATTCCTTAAACCTTTTCTCTTTTCAAATTGAATTGCATGTACTACCTACCGTCCAGATAGGAACAACTTCATCACCAATTGGCCAGGAGATTCAATTTATGAAAGTAACCACAATTCTTTTGAGCGCTTTACTGTCGACCAGTGCTTTCGCGTCTGAGTGCTATTTGGGAGAGGTTCGTTCATTTGCACTCTTTTATCCGAACACCGAGCTTGAAGGGTTCGTCAGAGCTGATGGTCAATTGTTGCAAATTTATGAAAACCAGGCTCTGTTTTCACTTCTTGGCAATAGGTACGGAGGTGATTCGCGAACAACCTTTGCTGTACCCAATCTGAACAGTCCAAACGAAAAATTAGTTCACTTTATTTGTACAGTGGGAATTTATCCCAGCAGAAGATAAATACTTTTGCATTGGTGCCGTTGCCCAAGTTTCATCTCACGCGTTATTACAGGGTGTTTGCAAAGGCGTCGAAGTGCCACAACAATTTGCCCGACAGGCCAGCTCAAAGCAGTTGAATCAAGTTGATCGCAAAACAAAACCCATCCACTCTGTTGCGCAATTTCCATCGCCTTGAGCTTGTCTGGTCAGGAAACTCCAGCATGAAGACGATTGGAAATCGATTTGAAATTCTACGGAATGCCCTTTAAACGCCTCCACTTTATCCTTTGTCGAATTTTCTCATATTTTCGAATTGGCCAGCGGCCTTTCCCAATTGTCTCTGGATGATCCGCGCAAACAAGTATTCAGACAAAAGAAACGCAGCAACAAAAACTGCCACAGTCTGCAGGCCATGTCCGGCGAACAAGTGAACCAAATCCGAATTGGGGCAATAAAAGAAAAGTCCAACCACACCAGAAAGTCCGGCAATCTGGCTCATGACAAGGCGTGTTCCTGATCCTGGAACAGGACCCAAATGGAAAACAGAGAAAATCAGCACAGATGATGTGAGGCCACCCATCATCAATCCGAACCCGAAACAACGAAGCGTGTCGAGCCAGAAACCCGTCTGGTCAACCATGGGGGCAAAGCCTGCTCCAAATTGCGGAAGGACCATTGCCAAAGCCAGAACGGCGCCTGAGAACGAGGACAAGCCAAAAACTTTTGCCGAACGACCCAACGTTCCTGCAAAAAGAGCTGCAGCAGAAGCAAACGAAAGCAACATCGCCCACGGCGTCCATGAACTTGCCCATGTCAAATTTGGATTGAATCCCTGCCCGATAACAAAAACCGCGGGTATCAAAAGCGCTGCTGTTGCGACTCCCCACCGCAACAATCTGACCTTCCGTCCTGCGGCAACATCGTTCGCAATAAAATCGAAAAGGTTGTTTTGTTCCGAACTCATGGCAACTCTCCTTGAGCTTCGATCTCTTTCAATGAACCACGCAGGCTTTTCAGCAAACGATGCAACTTCACCTTGACAGCCCCCTCGGTGGAGTTCACGACAACCGCCAATTCAGCCATGCTGAGCCCTTCCACCACACCCAGATATACGATCGAGCGGTCGGAAGGTTTCAACGAATCAAGCGCTTTCTCAAGCATGCCCCGCAAAGCAATGAGATTCGAGAACTCAATAGCTTCAGAATCGGCATATTCCTCAGCAGTTTCGGTCTCTTCAAGCTTCTCATTGGCGTCTTTGCGGCTCCTTTTTCGCCAGTGATCAATCAGGGTTCTGTGGGCGATCGTGAAAATCCAGGTCTTCAGAGACAAACGGTTGTCGAAAGAATGTCGGGACAGGTGAATTTTCAGGAGTGTTGCCTGGGTCAGGTCGTCGCTGTCGTCGGCCGAGCGTGTTCGTGCAAAGAAAAAGCCACGGACAGCGCGCCCAAGTGTCGTAAAAAGACTATTCACGACCGACGTGTCACCCGCAAGGTAGGAAACGAACAAATGTTGAGTCTCTTGCCACTCCTTGTCGTTTGACGTTGCCGATGCCTTCATCTCGCCAAGACTCCTCTGCAAAAACGCATTAGCGGGTGCAAGCCAGAATAACAGCCTGCACCCGCCCCAGGGGTTCAATATGTCAAAACGCAAGTCTCCTGATTTTATCGATTTCCTCAAATTTTGGTGACGACTTTTGTTCCGTCTGCGGCATTGGTGATCAAAAACCCCGATTTTTGCCCACACTCTTCGCGACTCACTTGAACCCAATTCAACTGCCCCGTTTCGGCACCGCATTTTGCAAGTCCGGCACATTCATGAAGTTCCGTCGTAGCAAATTTGTCGCCGAAGACTTTCTTGGTTGCCTCGACATCTGCCGCGGTCACTGCACATTTTGCGAATGATGAGCAACTGTTGATTCCAAAACATCGAACAATCTCACTCTGGTCAGCGGAAGCCAAAGGACTCGTATCCTTGTTTTCTTCGCTCTGGGCTGTTTTCGAATTTCCGCATGCAGCCAAGAGCGCAGTCGTTGCCAGGAAACCAATCGTCTTCTTCATCGGGTATGACTCCTTCGATCAGTTGGACAAAACATCTTGTCCGGAACCGTCAAAGGGGTAATTCGCTGAAGTCGATGTTTGGTTACACAACATCCAAGCCAACGCCTCACACAGTCCGCGTTGTAACCAGTCCTCCAAACCAACGTATTCCGCTTCGAGTTGGGAGGAAGCAAAGGATGACAATTAAGGACTTCATGGGTTTGGGACTTCGCCCAGGGCACTACAATGATTGGAGCAGAGCCGACAGCGGGCTGTGGGTTGAGGTCATGACTGACAATTACATCCATCAGGAAGGAGGACGGGGGCGACATCATTTGATCGAGGCAGTGAAAAACCGTCGGGCGGTGTTGCACGGCGTTGGAATGAACATTGCAGGCACTTCTACTTTGGATGCCGGATATCTTGATGGGATTTTGAAGCTTGCAGAAATAGTTCAACCCAAAGTCATTTCTGATCACCTCTGTTTTACCCGCTCAAGTTCGAAAGCGACTTATGATCTTTTACCCATACCGTACACGCATGAAAATCTTCTATGGGTTGCCCATCGCGTAAGAGAGGTTCAGCGTATCCTAGGACTTCGTTTGAGTTTCGAAAACCTCTCCCGCTATGTACGTTTCAAGAATGATGAAATGAGCGAAACGGAATTTCTTGCGAGACTCTGCCGGGAGACCGGCTGCGGAATTCTCCTTGACGTCAACAACGTGCTGGTGACGAGCCACAACCTGAAATCAAGTCCGGCGGACGAACTCAAGCATTTCGAACCATGGATGGTGACCCAATACCATGTTGCTGGTCACACCAACCATGGCTCATGGCTGCATGACACCCACGATCAGCCTGTTTCGGAAAATTGCTGGGGACTGCTCTCAAACTGCCTGAAACGCTTTGGACTGCATCCCATCGTGCTTGAAAATGATGATCCAAAATCAACCTTCGCAACACTCATCAATGAACTGCAGACAGGAGTTCAAAAAATCGACTTTCATCAAAACGGTCAAAAAGTCCCACATGGACTTGCAGACCTTCAAAGCCGTTTTGTGGATGCTGTCTACACTGCTCCATGGGAAGAACTTGCAACAGGAGATCTGTCGATCGTTGATTCGCTCGGACATCAAGTCGATGTCTATCGAAATTGTTTCTACACCCGCATCACCCAAACACTTTCCGAAACTCTTCTGTCTCCGCTCAACGATAAATTTGGCTCTCACCGTGTTCAGGCCTGGATTGCCAACTATGCCATTGAGTCTGGCCTGAAAGGCGCGCTGCTTCAGGACAACCTGTTGGGGCTTGCTGATGACTTGAAATCCAGGAATCTGGATGAAGAATACCCCGAGCTGAGCCCGCTGCTCGAACTCTGCATCGCCCGCTGGACCATCCTGACCGGTGCAGACAAGGAATTCGCAAAGCCTGCTGCAGACACGCCACTCGCAGAAATCCAGTTGAATCCGACTGCAATTTTTGTTCCGCCTCTCGTGCGACCAGAAGTCGCAGTCGACGCAAGAGATCAAGATTCGCATGCTGTTGTTCCCGCTGGCCAGATTCTCTTTCGTTCATCCGTTTATGATTTTCACACCGTCACCATTCCGGAAGAGTGTAACGACATCGCATCCCAGTTAAGCAATGGGGCAACCCTTGAGACTGCACTTGATGCCAACGGACGACATCATGAAGATGCCTCTTCGCAAACCGTTCAAACATGGCTCACCACGCTCTTTCGCCTGGGCGGACTCACAACCAAGATCGTTGCGGTTCTCCTGGCAACTTTTTTCATCAGTGACGAAGCCTTTGCAGAGGTCTGGAAAGATCAAACCCGCAGACTCCTGCAGGTCAGCTCCAGCGTGTTGGACGACATTCCGGCTGGAATTGCGCAACCCTCAACAGGACAATTGAGCCTTGACATTGGCACTTCTGCAACACTCGTCCCGAACATCGACTCAAGGGTGGGCTCAAAGACCGAGGGCGTTCCCGCAGCTCCTGTGCACGTGCTGCCAACCATGGGTGTCTCACTTGCACCTTTTTCACCCCAGTTGCTCAGGAGCTCGATTTTGATCCGCGGATTTGCGGGCTGGCTTCCGGGACAAGCTTCAAGAAGCGTTCTGGCCGGAGACAGCGCATTTACGCAAACCAAGTTCGGTCTGGAAATTCAGGCTACCGATACACAGGGTGTTTTGTCGAATGAAATTCTCTGGGGGACACGTCTCTATCTGCAAACGGGTGACTCTCAACTGACGGGTCGTTTCTCGAGTTCGGCGCAAACAGAAAGCACTGACAGCTTCAAAAGCAGCAACTCGAGCAAAGGCTTGTCGATTTCAGCGACCCACAAGAAAACCGGATTTTATTCAGAAGTCATGGCTTTCAAACGGAGTGCGACCAGCGAGTTCTTTATCGCCGAAGACAAAAACCTTTTGCTTGTTGAAGATGGCAACAATCAACTCTTTGCAAATCCAGTCACAGGAAACCTCGGCGGCCAGATCTCGATTGGATGGCATGCTTCGCCACGACTTCAGATTGGAGCTGCGCAACTCTTTATTCCCGAACGCTTGAGCGCGGTACGCTTCTTCATCAGACTCCAAACGTCCTTCTTCACGAAAGAGGTTGAAAAATGAAAAAAGTCAAAACTCATATTATTGCACTCGCGTTTCTGGTCATCACTTCCGCTTGCTCGCGTGCGGAAACCCTTGCTGGACTCAAACCAACGCCTGTCGACATCTCAGCCCCGGTGCCAACCTGGCAAAATGGTGTGGCGCAGCTCGTCAAAGAACGCTGTGCCTCGTGTCACTCCGAAAAGAAGAGTGAGTTTGTACCCGTTTCGACGCCCCTGCTCGACTTCAACATCGAGGCAGAATTCCGTTCTGTGAGGCAACGCTCGCTGGCACGCATCCAAGACAATGAAAACCCAATGCCGCCAACTTATGCTGATCCACTCTCAGCGGATGAACGGAAGTTTCTTGAAAAATATCTGACAGAATGAAAAACCTAGAATCCCAAGAGTGCACCAAAACCAGTGAGCCCAAGCAGTGAATAGGCAGTTGCTTGATCCGACCATCGAGATTCGGTCTCGAAGGAAATTGAAGAACGAGATTCAGTAGGGATCGAAATCGACGAGGGAAATGCGAAATAACTCGAGCCGTCGCGGATTCGCTGCGAGGTCGACTCTGCCAGCCCGGAAGTCAAAAGAAGCAGCGCGCTCTCGGAGACCAAAAAAGTCGAACCTTCCCTGATCTGACAAAATTTTATCCAGTGAAAAATACAATGGGCGCGATAGGCTTGTTCTTGTTTTCACTGCTCCTCAGCCAGGATTTCTTTTCTTTTCGAAATTCATATAAATAGCATCATGTTTCACAAATTCCATTATTATTGACACCTTAATTAGCCTTTTAGACGTAAATATGAACTTTTTTGCTGCAATGTGAGTGCCGTTATTTAAGAATGCGCCAAATTTTTCCGAACACTTTCCGGTCGCGCGACTGGAACGGAGTTCAATCGCTCTCTAAAGTGATGGGTCGATTATGAAGAGTCTGATTTTTGCCAGTCTTCTTGTTCTGCTTTCGGGCTGTATAGCGAAAACCTCGATGCCTGAGGCGAGTCAGCAAACACTGCTTTCCCAGTACGGGCGTAAAAAGATCTATCTGTGGAGCAAGGCAGTGCAGTCATCAACGGATAAGAGTCTTAGCAGTTGCTGGTATTACAAGGAGTCTCCTCCGAGTCTTGGATTATCAATTCGCGAGGCTCTGTTGCAGTCGACTCGCCTCAATGACTTTGCGATTCCTAATGGACACATTCAGCGACAGATGGAGAATATCCTCAAGGAAAAACTGATTAACGCAGGTGCCGAGTTTGTTCCCTGTGGATTGGCGACAGTCTCGGTGGGCGCGGCAATTGCTTCAGGAGGTGCGTCGGCGATTGCGTTTGGTGTCAGCTCTGCATGGATGGTCAACAACTGCATCAAGAACTCCCTGAACATTGCAAAGTATCTTCGCGAATTCAGGGGCTCAGAAGATGGAATGGCCTCATTTGAAAATGGTGAAACCAAACTTGGCGAAATCTTCAGCGCAAGCAAAGCAGAAACCGACATGTTCCGTGAGGCGATTCGAAGGGCACGGCAACTGGGCCTGGAGGACAAAGTCCCGTGCCCGCGTGCGAACCAGTTGAGTTCGGAGATTCGCTCTCAATGATTCATTGTGCTCTTGAAGAAACTCGAGGCCACTTCGGTAAAAGTTGAGAGACGCAGTATCGATCGAAGTCATTCGTGCACCGGCG
>JBDLRR010000228.1:0-3554 GCA_039799985.1 Pseudomonadota bacterium
ACAGCTGCCTGCGGCTGTTTACTTCAGGGGATTTTTGGTGTCATACCTGCGCTACTTGAACCTCAAGCGCGAGGACATCATTGATGCCATCACCGAAAATTATCGCTCACGTCTGCGTATCCAGTCGCGCACCCGCAAACCGTGACTTGTTGGAGTCCCTGCCGTGACAGTTGAATCGACCGAAAATCCAATGGTCGAGTCGTTTGTTGTGGACTCCGAAAACGCAGGTCTCCGCTTGGATGTTTTTCTTTTCAGGCTTTTCGATTTTATCCCCAGCCGCTCGTTTGCCCAGAAATTGATCGAATGTGATGCCGTCAAGGTTGACGGAAAGGCACGACGCTCATCCTGGAGTCTGCAGCCCGGTGAGGTGGTGCAGGTCGACGTTTCGTTATTGCGTCCACCGCCAGCAATTCCTTCCCCACAAAAAATGGATTTGGATATTTTATACGAGGATGAGGATATTCTGGTCGTGAACAAACCTGCAGGTTTGGTCGTCCACCCGGGAGCAGGTGTGCCTGACGGAACGCTCGTCAACGCAATTCTTGCGCACACCGGAGCAACCCTTCCAAGTCTCGGGGATCCCCTTCGGGCGGGGCTGGTTCACAGGCTCGACCGCGACACAAGTGGAGTCATGGTGGTTGCAAAGACTCAAACCGCTCTGACTGGCCTGTCTCGGCAATTTGCCAGCCACAGTCAGCTGCGCCGTTATCGTGCGCTTGTATTTGGAGTACCACCCACGGGGCCTCGGCTCGTTGAAACGTGGCATGGCAGGGATCCCAAGAACCGGCTGCGATATTGTGTGCTTCCCGAAGGACAAGGAAAAATTGCCCGAATGAACGTTCAAGTTGACGAGGTGTTGGCGGGCGGAATGGCCTCGGCTGTTGTCTGTGAACTTCTGACCGGCCGAACTCATCAAATCAGGGTTCAGCTTTCGCACTTGGGTTTTGGTTTGTTGGGTGACAGCCTTTATGGGCAATTTGCAAATTCCATCCACTCCGGCTCGACACCGATGATGCGACACAAGGTGCTTTGGCCCAAAGTGCGCGAAGCGGCACCGCGCCAAATGTTGCATGCCATGCTTTTGGGTATCGAACATCCGACCTCGGGGCGGTCAATGGTCTTTGAAAAGGATCCGCCCATGGATTTTGAATCATTGGAAAAATTACTGGCCGGTTGGAAATGAAAGAAATTTGGACTTTCCCCTAAGGTTTTCGCAATCTGAGCCGATACCCCGAGGGCATGAGCAGCTGAAATGTTCGGAAATTTCTGGATTCCGGTTCGCCTGCAGATGAGCCAAGAGAAGGAGCGACGCAGAGTCATGAACGGTGACAAAAGTCGTAAGCAGTATCGAACCCTGCTGATGGTGGTTGCATTGACCACGGGCTGTTGGGGAGCGCATGCGGCGACGCCCGCAAACAATGGGGCTGTTCAGCTGTCTGCAAAGTCGAACAGAGCTTCTGCGTTGGCGCCTTCCACTCCATCGTGGGTTCCCTCTTTTCCGCCACTGTTCAAGCAGCCTGCGAACCCTTCGTCTGTCTATTTTTCGGATGCCGTAGGTTCTGATTTTGATTCCTTGACTCTCACCGCGCAGGCGGCAGCAACCCGGGCAGTACAGATCAAGCAAGTCGAAGCCGAATACAAACTTCAACCACCAAAGTCACAGCAGGCGCTGAATCTTGGTTTGAAGTTGGTCAAGTTGTTTGAAGAGCAAGCACTCTATGTTGAATATTTGAGAGCGACCGGGGGAACCGATTCGCGTTACCCGGATGTGCTTCACTTTGCGCGTTCTGCACGAAGTCTGCTTGTCAACATGATAGACAATTTGGCGAAGTCGTTCCCGAAAAATGATCGCGTGATTCCCCTGCGGACCTTGCAGTTGATTTCAAGGCTCAAAATGGGTGACCCGACATCGCGCGAAGAAGCTCTTCGCTTTGTTGGTCAAAACAGGACTTCTGCGCAACAGAGCGTTGCTCTTGTGGGAATCATTCTGGATTACGAATCCGGTAAAACCTCAAGCTCATTCGGAAACCTCGAATTTGCCGCAAACAATTCACAAGATGCGTCGGGAAGAGCTGCATTCCGTTACCTGATGGCTGAAGCCGCGATGTCCAGAAAGCAGTATGCACAGGCTGCTGCACTTTATCAGGAATCCCTTAAGGACCTGGGCAGGTTCAAGCGCGGTGACGGAAAATCTGGGCCGTTGGTGGGTCGGATTCTTTTCAGACTCAATCAAGCAACCTTATTGAAAGATTCATTGAACATCGACAACGATGTTGTGCAGGCGATGCAAGGAGCCGGAGCCATCGATGTGGCGAGGTTCTATGGTGAAACAATTGCGCTGAACAATATCGCCAAGCAGCCAGGTCGAGCTGCCAAGATTTATGTGGATGTTCAGTCGTTGGGCGAGTATTCCAATTCGTTCAACGCCTATCTGGAACTTCGCGTTCTGGATATCCACCTTTCCGCAAAAGATCTGATTTCGGCGCAGTCCCAATGGCAAAGAGTTTTCAAAACTCCCGATGCACTCAAGGCACAAATTCCTGGGCGAATTTTTTACACCCAGAATCTTGCCCATGCTCAAGCACAGGCGAAGCTGGACGGAGAAAGCATCGCACGTTTTGTTTCGCTGCATGATTTCTTTGTGCAAAATTCGACCGACTATGCAAGCCGCGAAGACTGGACGTTGAAAGTGATCGAATTGCTGTGGCGCAGCAAGCGTGCCGGCGATGTTGCGACACGTGCAGATGCCTTGGCAGGACAAACTAAAAATCGCGATGTTTTGCTTTCGGCTTTGCGCTTTTCATTGCGCGCCAGAGAATCAATGCTTTCGATTTCTGCGGAGCCGAAATTTGTACGCAACCGCAAGTTGAGTGGCGATGATCAAATCGCCCAAGCCTATGTTGTGACGCTCGATAAAATGAAAACAGCGGTGACGGGTCCTGAGCTTGAACAATCTGTTTATCAGGCGGCCTACATCACACACCTGATAGGGCAGGAGAATCCTGGTCGACAGAGATTTGAAGAGGCAATGAGCAAGTATTCCCGCAGTCGACACGCAGGCGAAGCCGTCAGTTATCTTTTCGAAACAGCCGAGAGCAAGAAAGATTGGCCATACGTTGAGAAAATTGCTCGACTGGCAATCAAGGAAAAGATTCTTCCGAGCAAGGCGAATTATAGAAATCTGCAGGTCATCCTGGAAAATGCTGTCTACTCGCACGCACAGCAGTTGGCAGCCCAAGGCCAGTATGAAGCAGCTGCAAACCGCTTCGTCGCTTTTCAAAAAGAATTCCCGAAGCATCAAAATGCAGCCACAGCACTCGATCTCGCGGCGCGTAATTTCCTGCAAGCCAAAAAGACAGATGCTGCAGTCACCCAGATGGAATTGCTGCTGAAGTCTTATCCGACGTCGGGCTACGTCAAAGAGACAACCTGGCAGGCCGCCGAGCTTTCACGTGGAATCGCGCAGTTTTTGAGGGCAGCGAAACATTACGAAGATTTTGCGCGCAAGTATCAGCAAGACGGGATCAAGCGAACTGCATGGTTGAAATCAGCTG
>JBDLRR010000229.1:0-3696 GCA_039799985.1 Pseudomonadota bacterium
AAGGCTGAGGTCATTTCCCACGGAGAATCGTTTGCAGAGCTGAATCAGGCCCAACGCTGGCAGGTTGCAGCAGCGTGCCAGAATATTGCTTCCCATTTGAACCATCTGGCGCAGACCTTGAATGCAGAACCCATCCCAACCAGATTGCAGGCAAGTGCTTCGACGCGTGCAGGAGCTTTTGCAACTGTAGATGGAGTCGCTACAATGCAGGACGCTGCTACAATCCTGGAGCCCATCGGAAACTCAAACTGAACACGAGGAAATCTATGCTTCGCCGCTCTCACCGGAACACTTCGAGCGAGGCTGGCAAAGGAAACAATCGAAAGCAGGGCCTGACAGCCTTGCTTTTTTTTGTTGGAATCCATGCCACAGCCCATGCCCAACCCAATCCACCAGCAACATCGGCCACCAGCAACCAACCGCAATGCCGAAGCTTGCCTCTGAGCATCAACAGCAAAAGCAATTCCGAAGAATCACGAGCTGAAATCGGACGGGTCCTCGAGGATTTTGAAAAATCATTCTCACTGGGAGATTCCGAACTTTTTGCATCTGTCGTGAGTCCGGCACTGATGAAGAAAAAAGAAGATGCAAAAAAAATCTTCGACGGCACTTTGCTGGAATATGACCTGAAGAGAGTCAAACTCCAACGCAATTGGATATGGGACATTCAACTTGCCGGCAATCCCGAACCGGGCAAATTGGTGAAGTGTGGCGACCTCGAAATTCAGCCGGTCTATGGTCCGCTTCATCAAATCGCAGTTCAGTACTCCGGATTCACCGGCTCAAACCAAACCCGTTTGCTGGTTCTATTTGCCGAAACGCCTGTTGGCAGCGACACCACCAAGCAGGGGTCAAAGCAAAAGCCCGGACTCGTTCACATGCAGGTGCAGCGTTGGACTTACGATGGCCGAACCCCCGATCGACTCCTGTTGGAAGCCAAACAGGTTTCGAGTGCGGGTGAGACGATAGCCGGATACCTCCTGGCTGAAGCATCTGCGCGCGTCTTTGAAATCAATCCCTACATCGTATCGCCACAGTTGAAGGAAGCACGCGAGCTTGCAACCCGCTTTGGAAACAATTTCGAATCTCTGCAGAACAAGTTTTTCAATGCGGCTCAGCCCATTGCCGATTGGAAACCGGAACGGCTTGTTCCCGTTTTCCGCGATGGTTCACTTGCCGTCGGATTGAAAGTAAGGATGCAAAAAGAAACTGCTCTGAATGATCAAACCTCGAAGTGCATTGAGACAGGAAAAAGGCTGTTTCCCAAAGGAACAGCCTGGCGGACGTCTTTTGCGGGCGTGGAATGTATGCCCTACTCAGCTGAAGAGGATGTCTCAAAACCTCCAAAAAGCGGAAGCCAATTCTTTCCTTGGCCGGGACTTGAACCCCGCTCTCACTGAAATCCTGTCGTTGCGATTCCTTGGCTTCCCTCTTCCTCGCGGCGGACGTTTGCAAACGCTCCGTCAGCGAGAACCCTCACGTCACGAGGCGCCTTCGGGTGATCCATCACGAATTGAAATTCTTTGATGGCATCACCGTAACGACGCAGCCCGTAATGATAAACAAGTCCAAGATTATAATGGGCCAGAAAATCATTCGGCTCTATGGAAATGACCTTTTTGTACGAATCGACTGACAGAGTGTGTTTTCTTGAAGCGTGAGCTGCCTCAGCCACCATATGCAGGAATCGTGTGTTCCGTGGCTCGAGCGATTCAGCCTGGCGGAACATATCGAGCGCTTCCAAAAATGCACCTTGCTTCATTGCCACCAATCCCAAATTTGCTCGAGCGGCGGCGCCGACAACACCTGGAGTGGCCGCGGCAGCGGTCAATCTGCGCCGGGCGGCCATGGGATCGCCCATCATGAAGGTCGAGATACCCATCAGAAGCTGGTCATCTGCAGAAAGATTTCGGCGAGCACGTCTGCTTTTGGCAAGTTCAACATAGCCCTGGACCTGTTCGGGACGACCTTCCACAAGTGCTTCCACGGCGAGAACCCGGAGTTCAACCGGATCCGCACCCGATTCGCTGTTGAGTCTTTGGCGTGCGAGCCTCGCGCGCTTGTTGAGGTTGGCCATTTGTCCTGCTGGTAAGTAGAAATCGCGACGCAGATTGTTCTGAAGAACGACTTCGCTTGCCGATTCCTCCACGGAGCGGAGCATGGCATCGCGTTCATCAAGATTTTTGTCGTAGGAAGCCGCGGTGAAAGTACCATCCTGGAATCCACTTTGGTCGACCTGGGTTGTCGTGCAGGCACCCACCAGCAAAAACAATCCTACGTATTTCAGTGTTCTCATGGACAGCTCCCGAATTCTTCCCCGTCTGACTCCCAGCCGAGGGCTTCGCCGAAGCAGCAGCAAGACAGGTGCCATAAAAAATTCCATTTATTTCAAAGGCTTGACTTAAAAAACCGAAGAGAAACTAGACACTTTCCTGTCGAATTGACCATTTTATGTACGCCTTTCCGGCATTGAGATGTGCCCATTCTTCGGGTATGCGGCCTTGGACTCGCAGGTTCCGGAGGACGTTCACATGGCATTCAAAAATCACCGCTTCAGCCGTCTTGAACTTTTAGTTGGACGCGAAGGCATCAATCGCTTTCGTGGCAAGCACGTCGTCATCTTTGGAGTCGGCGGTGTTGGAAGTTTTGTGGCAGAGGGACTCGCACGTGCCGCGGTTGGAAAGATCACCCTCATCGACCATGATGAAGTGTGTGTGACCAACGTGAATCGTCAGCTGCATGCGTTCACCGACACCGTTGGACACAAGAAGGTTGAGTTGATGGCGGAGCGCATTCGCAAGATCAACCCACTTCTGGAAGTGAATGCCATTGCCGAACATCATCACCCCGACAAAGGCAACCAGCTGCTCGAAGAATCTCATCGCCTGGCAGGACAGCCGGTTGATCTGGTCATGGACTGTATCGATACGCTGTTACCCAAGGTGGACTTGCTTGAGCGTTGCGCCAAACAAGGAATTCCGGTCATCAGCTCGATGGGTGCAGCAAGCAGACTTGACCCTTCAAAGATTCAGCTCGCAGACATTTCGGAAACCCAGGTTGACCCTTTTGCGCGACAGGTTCGAATGAAACTACGCGAGAAAGGAATCACACAAGGAATCCAAACCATCTTCAGCACTGAAGCACCCATAGATCCCGAACAGGCAGTGCCTGGCACAGAATGGACATGCATTTGTCCAACCATCGAAAAACAGTTTGGTGCCTGCCAGCACAAACGTGTCATGCTCGGAACCATCTCTTACATGCCAGCGATGTTTGGATTGTGGATGGTCAGCGCGGCAACCCGGCATTGGTTGAATGGAGTCGATCTCAATCAGCGGGAAACATTCCAATACACCCCGACCTATGAAGAACTCCAACGGGCCATGACCTTGGGTGGCTTAAGTCAAGATTGAAATGAAAACGGGTGGTCTCTTGTACCACCCGTTTTTTCGGCCGCATGATGCAAACTCAAGACTCAGAAACGAATGCCACCCTCGGATCTTTGTACTCGGATTCTTGAGGAGTCGAATTCTCTGGGTCTTGCCTCGTTGACTGTCAGCGGTCGCCCCATGAACGTCTTCCCGTTCAGAATCTGCGCCGCACGACTGGCTTCATCCTCGCTGCCCATCTCTACAAAGGCAAAACCCTTGCTTCTGCCTGTCTCCCGATCAATCACGACCCGCGCACTCATGACCG
>JBDLRR010000230.1:0-4924 GCA_039799985.1 Pseudomonadota bacterium
GGCCTGGACCACTGCCCAAGCAAAAATTGCGCGAGCAGGTGATGGAGTCGCGGATCTTCGGACTCGCGCAAAATCTGCGCGAGATGGTGTGGTTGCACTCGTGGTTCAAACTCACGCAGAAATTGCTCGAGCTCAGGGAACCGCCTTAGTGTCAGCTCAAGCAAAAATTGCGCGAGACGCTCCAATAGGATCAGTATTGCCGACTCAAGCAGAATCTGCGCGAGTTGAATCATTCCATACGGCAAAAGAAATAGATTCTGCAGCTACTTCTATCGCAGAGCCGCTGCTCCAGGTTGAATCTCCATCTCGAGCAAAATCTGCTCGAGATGATACGTATGTCGCGTTGCGAGCAGACGGCCCTGCAGACACCCTTTCTCCTCTTCATTTGGGATCGGAAACTCGCGTAGAAATTGCGCGAGTTTCGGCGCCACGGGTTGAGGGCATATCTCAAGCAGAATTTGCGCGAGATCAGGTACTCGTCCCCCGTGAATCAGACCTTGCCCAGGAGGGTAGGGGAGCGCTGAGTCCGAACGACAGAGTGGGATTGGCTTCCGCTAGCGCGCAGCTGAGGTTACCTCCACGAGCAACTGTTCAAAAAGAGAAGCTCAAGCAGCCAGAGGAATTGGAGCCACTGCCGGGCACCAGAAAGACGCGAGCTCATTTCGTTTTCAATGTTGCCCTGAAAAAGATCGATAACTCTGCCGCCGCTCTTCTGTACTGTTACCTTTGGCATCATGCCGAAGAGCTTGGTACCGGCCGCTTTAAAATTTCAGTGGGTGAGATGTCAGAAGCTATCAGTGTTGCTCGGCGCACACTCACCGATGCCATCAAGCGACTGACAGAGGTTGGTCTTTTCGAGAATGTGAATTCAGGAAAGACGACCGTCCCAGATGTGCGGGTGTTGTTTGAGTTGGGGTAGGGTGCATTTTTCTCGGACCTTGGGTTGAGATTCAGGCTTACTCAACCCAAGGCATGACCAGAGCAAATGCGAAGTCTATATCTTCTCGATTGTAACGTAGGAGCCAAGATGGCGATCCCAAGCTTTCGAATTTTTCTCAGACCGGTCCTTGAAGCTATGGCTGATGCGGGAGAGTTGAGCCAACCACGATTGAATCTCGTTCCGACGATAACGGAGCGAATGAAGTTTTCTGAAAACGAGGCATCCGAGAAGCTTGAGTCAGGTGGTAATCGTTTGCAGAATCGTGTTGGATGGGCGCTAACCTATCTAAAGAAAGCTGGTCTGATTGAATTTCCAAAACGCAGCTACGCAAAGATTACGCATGAAGGGAGAAGTTTTTTAAATTCCCATAAAGGTGAAATTAGTCCGAAAGATTTGGAGATCTTTCCCGGCTACATCCAGTTTAAAACCAGCGATGTCAAAACAGATGGTACTGATGAAATACCAAGTGTTTTTCTCGAGGATATTGATCCCGAAGAGAAAATAAATATTGGCTATAAGCAGATAAAAAATGCATTGGCTCAGGATATAAAGGAAAAACTTCTGGAGCTTTCGCCTCAACAATTTGAAAAAGTGGTTTTAAAGTTGATTCGAAATCTGGGATACGGTGGTGTACAGGAAAGATTGGAGCATACTGGTCAATCTGGTGATTTTGGGATTGACGGAATTGTCCATTTGGACAAACTCGGACTTGATAAAATTTATCTACAAGCGAAACGATATAAGCCAGAAAATAAAATAAACAGCCGTCAAATACAGGAATTCTTTGGTGCATTAAAAGGAAAGAGCGCATCGAAAGGAATCTTTTTGACTACATCATCTTATCAAGAATCAGCTAAAGAATACGCGAAGAAAGTTTCAGACACCCTTGTGCTGCTTGATGGCATTGAAATCGCTGAATTGATGATCGATTTCGAAGTAGGTGTCCGAGCAAAAAAGAAAATCGTAATTTCAGAAATTGATAATGACTATTTTGATGAATGAATGGCGAAAATTAACGTAAAAATTTTGAGCGCCCTTAAAAAAAAGCCCGCACAAAATCTTGATAAAACGACTTTACCTTTGATTTATCCAAAGTTCATGAACATAAAGAGGGCTTTCCTCAAGATTTGAGGAAAATAAAGATGCAGTTAATAAAGCCCACCACCGAGGATGGTCAATATCCTCGATGACACCGCTCTCGCTGCGCTGTCGGTCGCGCCTTGGGATTCCTTCCCGCAAGCGGGCCCCTTCCCAGGAGCTCCCTCGCTCCGCTTCATGCGAGCGGCGCCATACGAGGATATTTCTTTCGACGGAAGAATACAAAACAGGGAAGCAAACGCTAATCGATTACTGGTGCCGCGTCCGAGTATGTCTTCTGATTATGCAAAACGACAAACATGGAACTCAAAACATTGTGCTGCAGGATGCCCTTGAAAAGTTTTTTTTGAATCTGAATCTCGAGCAACTTTTGCCTGAGATCAGAACATCAACTCGGTCAAATTCTGCTCGAGCGAATTTTTATTCACCCTCGGAAAACACGGATATTTTGAAGTTGCATCTGGATCAAGATGGGAACGAGGAACTGTTGTTCATCTTGCGCAAATTCTGCGTGAGATTGCTTGTACTGCATGGAAATCACTAGGCAAAATCTTTGCTTGTCAAATTAAATTTTGGTAACGTCACAGCAGAGATTTGGGAATTTTTTATTTACGTTTGGAGAATCGGATGGTCTGATTTTCAGCAGGGCTATACACCTGCCTATGCAGCAAAAAATAAAAGCCTAGCTGCTCGAACAGATAGGCTTTTTCAAACTCGGTGCTTTCGCGGGCCCCGGGAAGCTGCTTTCACAACTTCATACAGCAACGTTATCACGGTTATCCGTGGTCTGTATAGAGCGTTGCCAAAAAAGGCTCACTCTGTGTCGGGAGCTGCGCGTCTTTGCGCGGAAACAGCAAGTTTTTTTCGAAATTCCGCCGCGTCGGGCCACTATGAATACAAGTCATGGTCTCGAAACGCCAAGGGTGAACGTGTTGCGGTGAAGAGCCGCGACCGGCATGCGCGTCAGAGCGCAGATTTGGCCTCAAATTCCTACCGTAATGCAAATGGAGGCGAGACTGTCTTCGGTCTTGTTTTCGACTTCGATGCCCACCGTGCGCAAGATTGTTGGAAGGATGCTGACGGCAAACTCGATTGGGAGAAAATTTTTCCAGCGCTGCAAAAAGAAATTCCTGAGGTTGCCCAGCTGGTTTGTTATGCCGTGCGGAGCACAGGTGGACTAGGGCTGGGCGTCGTTATGGCTATAACCCCGTTGCCAATCATTCAATCCACAGCAGCCAATCAGAAATCTGCACTCAAACTTCAAGGCCGCCTGCTCGCCGTTTTTGATCGCATGGGCCTTGGCGCCGACTTCGGAGCGCGCGGCGTTTCTCGTGACCTTCCCAACTTCAATAATCCTGCAAAGCTCGTTTATCGAAACAACGAGCCGCTGCGCGAACTGGAGCGTTCGAGACGGCCGGTTGTCACCGAACTTCACTCTTTGCTCAATGCACGAGACCGTGCTGCGCGAGTTGCAGAGCGGATTTACAATGATGAGCGTGTCGAGAAGGGATTGGCGAAACTCGTGTTGTGGCTTCTGGGTGCTGCCCAGTTTGACAAGACCTGGAACTTTGATGGCCAAGAATGCAGCCGCCAATTCAAGAAGGTGCCTTATCTCTCGGGTTGGACTGTCAGCGCAACGATGCGCGAAATTTGTACACTCACTGGTCTCTCTGATGCGTTTTTGAGGAAATATTTCAGGAATCCGCCAAAATGGCTCAAATCGGCTCACTATGAAGGCGAAGGCTGGAACCTGAGCTTGCCCTTGTCCAAGGACGTTCCGTGGCTCCTAGAGCGCTCTACGCATCTTTTAAGAAAGACGCAGACGCTCAAAGAAAAAGTCATCTTTGACCCAAATGAGCTCTGCCTACCATGGTGGGTTCAGGACGGAGAGCGGAACCTTTGGATCGTCCGGTTGGCACTGACCTACAAATGGGCCGGGTACAGCCTCGCCTGTGCAATCGAAAAAGTCCTGTTGAGGGTAGGAGCCATCCCCAACGCGGAGTCATCGCGTAACTGTAAGAACGTGCGTTCAATTGTGAAGTCACTCTACCGCAGGGCGCCAGAATACTTCGGCAACGACGAAGTAAAAGACATTCCTGACTGGATTCGAAATGACAAAATCTTCTGCTCACTTTTCTCGCGAATAAATAATAGAAGGGGTGCAACCCCTGTGCGCGGAGTGAGGGCTTCCGAAATTGATGGCGCGAATGGTGGTATTTCTCAGTCTCCGATTCTTCCTCAACAAATTCATTCTTCAGTGTCTCAACCCCCCCGTGAGCTTTGTGATTCACAGCAAATTCAGAGAATCGTTGTTGTTCGACGTAAGCAACGAATCGGCTTTTTTGTGGATGATAAATTGATTCTTTGCGTCACGAGAAAACATTACAGGGCATCAAAGGTTCTCGAGTATTTGAAGAAGCAGATTCCTGATTTGCGTGGTGAACATGTCAGCCTGTGGTCACCGCGAATAGTTAAACAGAAAACGCACCACGCTATGGTCGATTCAGCAGATCTTGTCGTTCCGAGTTGGATGATCTGTGGGCGCAGGGAGACTTTTGGCGAGGTTTTGAATCAGTGGAAAAAGATTTGATTTTTGCGGATTAGTTTTTACCTACTTTAGCAAATTTTCGATCTTTGAGATAGATTAATAGAGATAAATCGACCATTCTTTACTAATTGAGTCGAAGAGCTGCAGGTTTGAGAAAATGAAGGAATTCTTGAAGCGTATAGGCCGAATTAAGCCAATTGCGCCTTGAGTTCTCCTCAAAAATCCCCACCAGTCAGCCCTCACAACCCCACATTTGGGTCAGCCGGTGTCCGTGCATTTGCTCGATTTTGCCTTTTGGAAGCGCAACTCGCCCAAATCCCCACCCATCCCGGGGTGCA